>JACQFU010000161.1 GCA_016199905.1 Candidatus Wallbacteria bacterium | reverse complement strand
TCCCAGATTTCGATCTGAATGTTGTTGCGGTCGCGGACTTTGAGGAATTGCACGTTAGCCCGACGCGGGAAGTTCGGATGCGTCTCCAGTTGGGGCCCGTAGGTACGCACCATGTCCGGTGAGATTTCGGCGAGCGGAATGACGCAGTGGGGATTGCCGATCGTTGCCGCGCAGTAGGTAAATTCTCTCCGCGCGACTTTGATCTTCTCGTTGATGACCTCACGCGCAGGACCGACCACGGGGATTTTCTTGCTGTCGAAGCTCACACTGCCCATAGCGACGGTGATGAGACGACCTTGCTCCTTGACGATCACCTGCACCTGACCACCAAGGGTCTCGACCGTGAACGCCGCTTGCTTCGTGAGCCCTTGATCCCAGAGGAATCGAGCGAAGATGCGCAGGCCATTGCCGGACTTCTCGGCCTCGGATCCATCGGGATTGAAGATGCGCAACGCGAAGTCGCTCTGCTGCGACGGCAACGGCCCCCAGAGGATGCCGTCAGCGCCGACGCCGAAGTTGCGATGGCAGACGAGGCGGACCTGCTCGGCGGTTGGCGACGGTTTCCACAACGGGAAGTCCGCCGGGTTGAGAACGATGTAGTCGTTGCCGAGGGCGTGGTACTTGCCGAAACGCATACGAAGGCGTCAGACCTTTTTCTTGCGGTCGGTCTTGTCTTCGTATTGCTTGAGGATGTCGCGGGACTTTTTGGCGAGGAGTTCGCCGAGGAAGATGTTGGTCATGGTGTCGCCAGCGGTGGGGAACTTGACCCTTTCCGCGTTGGGGCCGAGGGGTGCGCCGGCGACGAATTTTTCGCGCTGTTAGTAGACGTGGGCGAAGAAGCGGGCGATGCCTTCTTCGTTGCCTTCACGGAGGTAGCCACGCAGTTGGACGAGGTCGGCGATGGCGCGGTCGACCCAGCCGGCGATTTCACTGGCGTTGGTGAGGAGGATGTCGCGGTTCATCTCGGGGTCGCCGGATGCGAGGCGGGAGACGTCGCGGTAGCCGCCGGCGGCGAGACGGGCCATCTCGTGCCATGCGGGACTCTTGGTGGTCGCGGAGACGAGGACGGAGGAGAGGGTGAGCGGAAGGTGGCTGACGGCGGCGACGAAGGAGTCGTGCTCGCCGGCGTCGATGAAGAAGGGCTTGGCGCCAGTCTGCTCGATCATGGTGACGACGGCCTGGACGGCCCAGGGGGCGGCGCGGCCGGGGATGATGCACCAGATGGCGTTGTCGAAAAGGGTAGCGCCGGCGGCTTCGGGTCCGGACTGTTCTTTGCCGGCCATGGGGTGGCCGCCGACGAAATGGACGCGACGCGGGAGGATGTCGGCGGCCCACTTGAGGACTTGCTGTTTGGTGCTGCCGGTGTCGGTGACGATGCAGTCGTCGGCAAGTTGGGGCGCGATCTGCTCAAGGATTTCCTTGATGGCCTTCACGGGCGTGGCGACGATGACCATGTCAGCGCCTTCGACGGCCTTGCCGATGTTGTATTCGACGGTGTCGATGGCGCCGCGCTTGGCGGCGGTGGCGCTGGCGGTGGGCTCTTTGTCGTGGCCGACGAGGCGGACGTCGCCCATCTTGCCGCGGCGGAGGGCAAGGGCGATGGAGGTGCCGATGAGGCCCATGCCGAGGATGGTGATTTTGGCCACGCGGTGTCTCCGTGGGGAAGAGGCGTGGGGCTATTGTAGCAAGCGGGGGCACCTCTCTTCACCCACCCCCTCTCTCCGGTGCGGAGAGAGGGGAGCAGGGCGCTCGCTGCGGAACACGCATGCGAGGGCATGCTCTACCCCGGGGCGAGGCTGTCCTTAAAAGGGAGCGCGCAAGTCGGCAGATGCGGCGCGACGGCAGAGGGCCAGGATGGGACGGCAACCTTTCGTCGACGTGACGACGTTGACGGCCGGGACGGCTGTGCGGCTTGTTCGCGGTGACTAGCCGGCAAGCCAGACGTCGTCGTACCGGAGCCACGGCCCGTCTTGCGCACCGCCTCCCTGGAAATTCCGCATGTTCGGGCTCCACGCGATCAGGCTCACGGTGCTCCCGAGCGTGACGATCCAGGAAAGGTCCAGCAGCTTCAGCTCGATTCGGTGAGTCAAGTCGAGCCGCTTGGTCTCGTCGAGAGTCAACTCGATCTGATCAATCAGCGCATCGAGTTCCGTATCGCTCCATTTCGCGTAGTTCGCAGGCCCGCCGGTTCTGACGAACGGGGCGAACATCTGTGATGGGTCATCCAAGGCGTAGCTGTTCTGATCAACGGTCAGTTCGAACTGACCCGTCGCTTGGGTCTTTAGCGTGGTTGGGCCGTCCTCTATACGAATCGCGATGTCTAGACCCAGCGACCTCTTGAGCTGGTCGACTACCGGCACTGCTACATTCTCGTAGATGTCGCGAACCTTCGCGACCGGCTTAAGCGTCTGGACGTTGATGCCCGCCTGCTGAAGCAGCCGCTTCGCCTCGGCGATATCGTCGGCCTTCTTGTCCAGACGGTAGCCAGACAGTTTCGCGATCTCGTCCTCCGAGAACGCCCACTTGCCCCCGCCGAGCTTCGGCGGAGCAAGCAGTATGAACGGCGTGCCTTTGCCCAGCTGGTACACGTCCTGGTAGTCCTTCCGGTTGACGGCCAGGTTGACCGCCTTGCGGGCCCGCTGATCACTCCATGGGGCAACGTTGTTAAAGAGGATCCGAGCGTGGCCACCCATCAGAATCTGGGTCTGGACGCCAGGGATGTCCTTGGGCAGTTGCTCATCCCTGCCCTGCAAAATCTGCGGGTCGAACGCGGCGAAGGGCATGTGAATCTGGCCCGTCCGAAAGGCCGCGTATTGCGCCGCGCGGTCGCTGATAAGGAATAGCCGGACCCCGTCCAGGTATGGGAGGCCCGCCTTGAAATAGTCGGGGTTGCGGCTCAGCACGACGTCCACGCCCTTGCTGTAGCTCTCGAACTTGAACGGGCCGCTCCCGAT
>JACQFU010000160.1 GCA_016199905.1 Candidatus Wallbacteria bacterium | reverse complement strand
CTGCCGCCGCCGCGGCTCTGTCGCTCTCGTCGGCCGCAGCGGCCCAGGAGCTCGCCAGCAACGCCGGATTGCTCGAGGCGGTCAACGGATTCGTCGACAGGCTGGACCGAGTCTTCGACTACCAGGTTGCTCCGGACTTCCGGTCGAACGACCTCTACGGCAGGCGCGTGTCGCTTGCCGAGTATGCCGGCCGGCTCTGCATCGTCACCTTCGTCGATCAACGCAACGAGGAAGAGGCGCGCGCCTGGCTCGAGGAGCAGTCGATCGACTACCTCGGCGACCCGGACATCGTCTTCGTCAACGTGCTGTATCCGGGTCGCATCCCGTTCATCGTCTCCAGAGACAATGCCGCAGACAGCATCCGGCGCGAGGTGGACCGATTCCTCGAGCAGTTGTGGCAAAACTTCTCGGAGAAGGAACGCGAGCAGTTCCAGAAGACGACCATTCGCTGGATCGTGGACTGGAAGCGCGACCTTCAGCGTGCCTTCAACACGACGCGCGACCGCGTGAACATCGTCGTCATAGACGGCCAGGGACGCATCCGTCAGATCGTGCGCAAGAAGACTCCCAAGACCGTCGAGCAGCTTCGGACCGTCGTGGCCGGGCTGAAGCAGGAGCGCACCGCAGGGATCGCACGCCGGTAGTACGGGCGGTCCTCGCATTTCGACGCGCCGGCTTGTCGCGTGCGTCAGAGCCTGCTCAGACCGCGGACTCCATCGCAGTGATGGTTTCCAGGGCGGCGGCTGCGATGAGCAAATCTCCTCGGGCCAGCAGCCTTCCGGGGGGCGGGAACGACTGCCGGTCGTCGCCTCTCACCACGGCCAGGACGCTACACGGGTACTGGTGCTGCAGGTCGTGGACGGTCTTGCCTTCGAATCCGCTGCCGACCGTCAGCTCGGCCACGTGGTAGATGTCCTCGCGCACGGTGTACGACTGGCGCACGGCCGTGCTCGTACTGGCGGCGGCGAAGGCCGGGCCCGCCAGCCCCGAGGAGCTGAAGGCCACCTGGATGTTGAATGCCTTCTTCACCTTCGAAGCCAGGCTGTCGTCGAACATCCTCAGGACCACTCGCACGTCGGGATTGATCTGACGGGCATCCATTGCGATCTCCAGGTTCGCCAGGTCGTTGTCCGTGACGGCGAGGATCGCCTCGGCCCGCTCGATGCCGGCGCTCACCAACAAGTCTGCGCGCCTGGCGTCGCCGATCACGACCGGAATGTCGCGGTCCTGGACCTCCTTGACGAACTCTCCGTCGGCGCGCAGCTCCAGCACGACCACGTCCTTGCCGAGGCGCTTGAGGTACTTGACCACGCGGTATCCGATGTTGCCCAGGCCGCAGACGATGTAGTGCTTGCCGTAAGTGGATGCGAGTGCCACGTACCAGTCCTCCAAACGATTTTCCTTGTTGAAGACCAGGATGCAGAAGCGGATGACTTGCTCGGCCACGAGAGCGATCCCCAGAAACGGAAGCAGGAAGAAGAGGATCTGCACTTGCCAGGCGCTGGAAAACGGAACCGGCGCCTGCATGAGCATCAGGGCCAGAGCCGTCCAGACTCCCTCGAGGAAGCTATGCCCCTGCAGCGCCTCGTGATAGGTGACGAGGGCGAGTCCCCCCAGCGAGACAACGCTACCGAAAATGGCGAGGGCAAGCCAAAACTCGCGCAGTAGTACCGCGTAGAAGCGGAGACGGGCGCGGATGGCTCGGACCACGAGATGAACGGCTCTGGCCGTGGGGCTCCAGACAGTGCCGGGGCGGGCGGACATGGGGGAGGGGCTTTCAGCTCCCATCCGCCGACTACTGTCCGCCGTCCTCACCGACCAGCTTGCGCAGTTGGTCGGAGAGGTCGTTGATGTCGGCGACGGACTTGCGGGTGTCCTCCGAGCTTTTGAGGACCTGCGCGGCCACGCGACTCACGTCGGAGATCGACTGGGCCATGTTGTCGGTGGCGGTCGTCTGTTGGCCGGTCGACAGGCTGATCTCGTTGGCGGCGCGCGCGGTTTTCTTCACCAGGGTGACGATGTTCTCAAGGGACTTGCCGACCTGTTCGACCATCTCGAAACCAGCATCCACCGACTTGCTGCCTTCCTCGGTCAAGAGGATGGTCTTGTTGGTGGAGTTCTGAATCATGTCGATGAGCTGCTTGATTTGCTTGGTGGCGTCGACGGTGCGATCGGCCAGCCGCTTCACCTCGACAGCGACCACGGCAAAGCGCTTTCCTTCCTCACCGGCGCCGGCAGCCTCGATGGCGGCGTTGAGCGAGAGCAGGTTGGTCTGCTTGCTGATCTCGTCGATGATGTTGATCACTTCGCCAATCTTCTGGGAGTTCTTGCCCAGGACGAGCATGCTCTCGGCGATCGATTGGACGTGATCCTTGAGGGCCCGCATGCCCTGGATGGCCGTCGTGGTGTCGTCGGTGCCCTTCTGGCAAGCACGCGTCGCCTCGTTGGCGATGTCCTTGACGCTGGCGGCATTGTCGGCGATCTGACGCGCGGTGGCAGCGATCTCCTCGGAGGTGGTGGTCACTTCGTTGACGCTGGCGGCCTGCTCGGTGGCGCCGCTGACCTGGCGCTGGACGATACTGCTGATCTCACCCGTGGACGCGGACAGCCGCGTGATCGACTCCTTGATCTGGCGGATGAGCGACTCGGCCTTTTGAATCTTGTCGTTGATGGTCGCGGCCATCACGTTGAACGCCGCGGCGAGAGCGCCGAACTCGTCGCCGCTGTCGATCTGGGCACGGCGGCCGTAGTCGCCGGCCGTGATCGCGCGCGAGACCTCGATCAGGTACTGGATGGGTCCGGTGATGCGAGCGCTGAGGGTGTACCCCACAACGAGCGTGAGCGCGAGGATGATCAAGCCAATCTGCGTGATGACGCTGCGGGTCTTGCTGCGAGCCGCTTCGCCGCCCATGTCGATCTGCTCGATGATGCGACTCGAAAGGTCCGCCGACACCAGGGCGACCATGCTGCCGATCAGCTTGTCGCGGCCGTCCTTGAGCGGGACCATCTTGAGAAGAGCGTTGCCGCGGCCCGTGTCGAACTCTCCGAGCTGGTTGGCGTTGTCCTGCTGGAAACGTGCCCAGAGGTCTTTCGGCAATGAAACCCCCAGCGCGGTGCCCTCGGAGGTCGGCTCGGAGCTCAACACCCGGACCGCAGCTACCGTGAAGGCCACGAAGCCCCCGCCGGCAAGCAGTTCCTGAAGCTCGGCCATGAACTTCGAGTTTCGGTTGACGAGCAGGCCTGCGAAGGCGACGCCTGCAATCTTGCCGTCGGCCCCGGAAACGGGGCAGGCGGCCAGCAGCGTCAAGCCGCGGGACTCGTCGCCGGCACGGGCCATCTCCGCCAGCGGATCTCCGGCGGCGGCGATCCCCTGCTGGGCGGTAGCCTCCGTCACCAACTCTTCGCGCAGCAGCTGCTGGGGCAGCACCTCCAGAGAGGTGACCAGTCGTCCCTTGAGGGCCTTTTCGAGGAGCCCCTTCAAGTCCGCAGTACCCTCGCCGCCATCCTTGATGAAGAGCTCGTCGCCTGATTTGGCAGGATTGGTGGCGCGCAGGACAGTCTTGCCGTTGGTGTCGCAGATCGTGAAGAAGGAGGTGCCCAGGGCGCGCAGCGCGGGTCCCATCACGGCGTCGGCGGCGGCCAGGTCGCCGCCCGGGCGTTCCGCCGGCGAGCCGGTGCGGCCGGGCGTGGGTCCTACGGCCTCCGATACCGCCAGAAGCCGCTGGATGGCGGGATCGGCGACCTTGGTCTCGAGGCGTGCGCCGATCGCGGCGAGCCGGTCGTCGACCACTCGCTTGAGGAAGCTGGCCTCGAGCTGCGCCCGGTTCTTGAACACCTCGTCGAGACGTCCGCGAGTTTCGGCGGCCATCTCGGCGGTGTTCTTGTTGAGGATGACGAAGCAGGCCACCGCCAAGATCAGAATCATCAGCGGGATCAGGGAAAACGCGTACGTGAGCTTCGCTTTGAGGCTTATCTGGCGTGTATTCATCTCTCGAGTGCGATTGGTTCTGGGGCCCGCGGTCGAGAGCAAACACTATCAGAGGCGCCCATGAGTGTCAACGCGGCAGGACGGAGTCGATTCGAGGCGCCCAGTTATGATGTAGAAGGAACCGGAGGTGCCGAGCTCGACGTGTCTGGATGGCTGGTGATGGTATTCGCCCGGGCGCCCGTGCCGGGAAGATGCAAGACGCGGCTGGCGGCTCGGTTCGGCGACGAGGCGGCGGCCGAGCTGGCAGGCGCCTTTCTTAGGCGTACGGTCGCGAGCCTGGCCGGGGCGGGCGGCTGGGAGCTGGAAGTGCACCACTGGCCGGGCGACGAACCGGGTCCCGTGCGGCGGGCCG
>JACQFU010000159.1 GCA_016199905.1 Candidatus Wallbacteria bacterium | reverse complement strand
GTGCGGAGCGCACCTGAATCCAGGCCATCAAGAGGGTGAAGCGAAGCATCCGAAAGCTCGGGGCCCGAGCCCTACCCCCCCACGATCTCCGTCCCGGCCTTGCCCTCCAAGGCCAGCGTCATCTTCTCCAGGCTGGTGATGACGGCACGGCGGCCTCCCCAGTCGAGGAACTGGCAGCAGGCCTCGATCTTCGGACCCATCGAGCCCTTCGGGAACTGCCCAGCCGCCAAATGCTCGCGCGCTTCGCCCACGCTGAGCCGGGAAAGCGCCTTCTGAGACGGCTGGCCGAAGGCGACGCAGACCTGTTCGACGGCGGTCTGGATCAGGAAGGTATCGGCCCCGATGTCGCGCGCCAGCAGTGCCGAGCCGAAGTCCTTGTCAATCACGGCGGCGCAGCCCGAGAGACGCCCGTCGGCTCCCCGGGCCACGGGGATGCCACCGCCTCCCACCGCGATGACGACGAAGCCGTCATCGACCAGTTTCTTGATCGCGGGCGTCTCCACGATCTCCAAAGGTTTCGGCGAGGCGACGACCCGCCGCCAGCCGCGGCCTGCATCCTCCACCATGACCCAACCCTCCACGCGCTGTCGATCCGACGCCTCCGCGGAGGTGTAGAAGCTGCCGATGGGCTTCGTCGGTTTCTTGAACGCCGGGTCCGCGGCGTCGACGACGGTCTGGGTAACCACCGTGACGGCCCGCTTGGAAATCCGGCGCCGGGTCATCTCGTTTGCCAGGCACTGTTGAATCTGATAGCCGATTGCGCCCTGAGTGTCGGCGCCGATGCTGTCCAGGGGCACTTCGTGGATCTTGCCCCGGCACATCTCCGAACGCAGCAGGATGAAGCCGACCTGCGGGCCGTTGCCGTGGGTGATCACGACTCGCCAGCCGCGTTCGATCAGCCCCACGATGTGGCCGCAACTCTCCTTGACGGCGGTCCACTGGTCCGGAACGCTCTGATGGTCCTTGTCCTTGATCAAAGAATTGCCGCCGATCGCCACGACGACCAGGGGGGACGACGGGGACGAGGGCGCAGGCTCCCGGCTGGATGCCGTCGGCTTCTGCACGCGTGTCGGTTTCGCCATTTTTTAGGCATGACTTCAGGTGGTGATGCGCATCAGCAGTAGAACACTCCAAATTATTGAGCGATCCGCTCGACTTGTGGGTCATGCAGGAAATCGAGATGCCGCATGGTGACTGCATGGAAACGGGACAAATGCCGGGATGAAAATGGCGAAACTCTAGTCTAGGGCCGGCCGCCCATCGTGAGCGCCTCGATGGCCTTCACGGTGTGCAAACGGTTCTCGGCCTCGTCGAAGACGATCGACTGGGGGCCGTCGATGACCGCGTCGGTCACCTCGGAGCCGCGGTCGGCCGGCAGCGGGTGCATGTAGACCGCGTGCTTGGCCGCCAGGGCCATCCTCGCCTCGTTGGCAATCCAGTCCTTGTACTTGTTGAGCAGTGCCATCCCTTGCGGCTTCTTCTGGTCCTCGGGGACGTTCTGGTCGGCCAGGAACTGGTGACATCCCCACGACTTCGGGTAGACCACGTCGGCGTCGCGGAACGCCTCGTCCATGTCGTGCACCACCTTGATGGTGCTGCCCGTATCGGCGGCAAACTTGCGAGCGGCCTCCATCGTGTGAGGCATCAGGTAGAACTCCTTCGGATACGCCAGCGTCAGGTCGATGCCGAAGCGCGGCATCAGCCATGCCAGCCCCTGCGGCACTGAGAGCGGTCGAGCGTAGGACGGCGCATAGGTCCAGGCGACGGTCATTTTCAGTCCCTTGGAGTTGGTCCCGAACTTCTCGCGGATCGTCATCAGATCCGCGATCGCCTGGCAGGGATGATCGACATCGCACTGCAGGTTGATGATCGGAATCGTCGCGTGCTCGGCGACCTCACGGATGTACTTGTTGCCGACGCCGTAGAAGCAGTTGCGGATCGCGATGCCGTGGCCGTAGCGGGAGAGCACCTTGCCGGTGTCTTTCGGGGTCTCGCCGTGGCTGATCTGCATCTTGTCGGGCGTCAGGTCGTGAGCATGCCCCCCGAGCTGGGTCATGCCCGCCTCCGTGCTGTTGCGGGTCCTGGTCGACTGCTCGAAGAACATCATGAAGAGCGTCTTGTCCTGGAGCAGCCGGTGCGGCATCCCCAGGGCGAACATCCTCTTCAACTCGGAAGCGCAATCGAGTACTGTTTCCAGCTCTTCGCGGGTCCAGTCGGGTGTTTCGATCCAGTCTTTGCCTCTCAGAAGTGTCTGCGTCATGTTCGTCTCTCCTACTTCTTCCCGATCCGCGCCAGCAGGATTTGCGGGATGCTTGCATAGAAGACGGCGGCCTCGAGCAGGTCCTGCACCTTGATGTGCTCCTCGGTCGTGTGGGCGTAGATCTCGTTGGCGGCGCCGAAACCGACGGACGGAATGCCGAGCCGGCCCATCGATGCCGAGCCGTTGGTGCCGAAGATCCACTTGTCCACGATCGGCTTTTTCTTCAAGGCGATCGTCGCGGCCTCCACGGCGGCCTGGATCAAAGGGTGGTCCTCCGGGAGCTCCCACGACGGGAAGTACTTTTCCTGCCCGACCTTCAGGCCCGTGTAGCAGATCGCCTCGTATTGCAGGATCTCCACGGTCGCCTCGGTGGCCTTCACGGCCGGCA
>JACQFU010000129.1 GCA_016199905.1 Candidatus Wallbacteria bacterium | reverse complement strand
GCGGGCTTCGGCGACACCAACATCCCGATACCTTGGCTGGGCGGTCGAAGGCTCAGATTTGGGCTGACCTGAGCCTCAAGTGTTAGCTGCAGATCGGCGCATGGGAATCCAGGCTAGCGTCGCCAGCCACGCCAGCAGGCTGACGACCGCGCCCGCGGCGAAGGAGCGCGACCGGTAGGTCATCTCCAGGAGATGTTCTCCTCCCCGGACGGGGACGCCGCGGAAGACGCCGGCCACTCGGACCACGGGGCGCTCCACGCCGTCGACCCGCGCGACCCAGCCCGGATAGAACTGGTCCAGCACGACGAGCAGGCCGCGCCCCTGGAGGTCGAAACGGACCGCGAGCGATTCGGAGGCATAGGCAGCCAGCTCGCAGCGCGAGATGCAGGCGGGAGCGAGTGTCTCGGGCTCCGGGCCTTCGGCCTCGTAGCGGACCGTCGCCGGCATCTCGAGCACCGCCTGGGGGCCGGGCAGCTCGGCGCCACGCGGCAGGCCGAGCGCGCGGGCGGCGATGAAGGCTCGCGGAGAGGCTGACCCGGTGCGGCGAACGACGATCGCGCCCGCGCGCCCCACCACGTCACTCGAAAGAGCCGTCGTCTCCGCGGACTCCACCTCGATGGAGTAACCGGCTCCGCACGCAGCCGCAAGCCGGTCCCAGACAGGCGGCGGCGCAGTCGAAAACCAGTCAGTGAGCCGGGCCTCGGAGGCAAGCCGCAGGGCCGGGCTCGCCAGCAGCAAGTCGCACCCGAACGGAACTCCCCGCAGCTGCGTCATCAGCTCCCGGCCGAGCCGCATGCGCAGGAAAGAGCTGGGGTCCTCGCCCAGGACCTGGAACACGGGCGGCGGCCGCATCATGAATCGCGGCGGCGGCGCGACAGGGCCCGGCCTGTCAGCCTCCCTCAGAAGCGAAGCCGTCCGCGGCGGATCGCTGAGATAGCCGTCGCGCGCGATGGGATACGAGTTCACGGTCGCTGCCGCCAGACTTGCGACGGCGAGCGCTCCGAGCGCCGGCAGCCCGACTGCCGTCCCGCGTTCGCAAAGCCAGACCAATCCCAGGCACACCAAGGCCAGCACTGCCGCCTCGGCGGCACCGACGAGCCAGGCGTCGGCCAGATGCCCGGCCAGCCAGCTCGAGGAGCCCGGCGCCGCGAGCCGGCGCTGCAAGTAGGACGCGGCCAGCGTGTCTCCGCCTGCGCGAACCGCAATCAGCCCGAGAGCGGCTGCGGCCCCCGCGGCCAACAATGCGCGGCGCATCCAGACCCTACAGCCGGCGTGGCCGTCGAGCAGTCCCTGGAATCCGGCGGCCGCCATCACGGGCACGGCCAGGGCCGTGAAGAACAGGTACTTCGACGGATAACGGAAGACCCTCAACGGGAAGAGCACTGTCGTGAACAGCCCGAAGAACGGAAGGTTATCGCCCAGCGACAGGACGAGCCCGGCCGCCGCCAATGCCGCGCACGCGGCCGCCGTGCGCGCCAGGGGCGGCAAATGCGGCGCAGGGTTACGAACCCGCCTTCGACCTGCCTGTCGATGCCGCCACCCGAGCGAGGCCGCCGCCAGGGCCAGCGCGGCCACTCCCCAGTGGATATCGGTGTAGAGAGGCACGTCGCCGTCGGGGAAGCTCGCCGGGAAGGCAAGCGAGGCCGGGTCCGGAAACTGGAGTGGAAGGACCGTCTGAAGCAACTGAGCGGGCGCGACCTGATAGTGCGTCAACTCCTCACGCGTGACGGCCACGTTGCGAGCCGACTGGGTGAAGAGCTCGGCAAGCCCCGCGAGCTGCACGGCCGCAAGCAGCCCGGCCAGGCCCCCTGCAGCCGCGATGCCGGCGAGAACGCGGCGGGCCGGAAGCCGCGTCCGCTCGGGCCGCACCAGCGGTTGCAGGGCAAGGAGCCCCAGCGTGAACACCAGGTGCTGCGGATCGGTGCCGAGCCCCTGCATCGCCAGCGCCAAGGCTGTCGTCAGGAGCGGCCGCGCCCCGCCGCCGTCGAGGAACTCCTCGAACGCCAGCATCGCTGCCGGCGCCCAGCAAAGCCCGCGCAGCACGATCGTCAGGTTCGTGGTCGTGACGGTGAATCCGCTGAACATCAGCACCGCTGCGCCGAGGGCCGCTGCCGCCCCGGACAGCCGCCAGCGTCGAAGCAGCAGGTAGAGGAACGTGCCGGCCAGCGGCACGTGCAGGACCGTCAGCACGCAGTGCGACCTCGGCAGAGGCAACAGCGCCAGGAGCAGCGAGAGGGGATAGAACACCACGCCGTGCGGATCGGCGAAGAAGGGATAGCCGGCCCCTATTCCCGGCTCCCAGAGCGGGACGCGACCGTGACTCCAGGCCGACGCCGTGACGCAGGCCTGGGGATAGTAGTAGACGAGAGTGTCGCGGAAGTAGAAGCACATGCCGCCGAAGAGCACCGGCCAAAAGAAGACGGCGGCGGCGGCCCAGAGGGCGGCGAGCCAGAGGGAGGCGGAGCCCCTGGCGGCGAGGGAGGAGGACACGGGCGCAGTTTACGGGACGAGGGGGGAGCGGGGGCGGGGGGAGAGTGCTTCTCGAAGGGCGACGGCGAGGCAATTGGAGATTGGAGTCTTTCGATTTGAGACCGACAGACCCCAATCTCCAATCTCCAATCTGCCCCAGCCTTTCTGCCTCCCGTCTCCACTCTCCCCCAGTCCTTCTGCTATCCTCCCCCTAGCGTGCGACTCCCCCTTCTGCTGCTCCTCCTCCCCGCCGTATTGGCGCTGTCCTCCTGCGGCCGCGAGGAAGAAATCGTCGTCAAGTTCGAGGACTCCCGCCCGCCGTCCCCGCCGTCCTCCGCGCCCTCCGTCCCCACGCCGCAGCCGACGCCCGTTCCTCCGACGCCCGCGAAACCGCCGCAGAAGCCGCCCGTGGCGGTCGTGAAGCCGCCGCCCGGACGATACCCGCACGCAGTGGCGATCTTCTGCGAGGCGCCGTTCTTCCCGAGCGTCGCGGTTACGTTCACGCCGACCGGCACGACGACCGGAACGGCGCCGATCCACGATCTGGCCTCCCGCGACGGATTCGGCGCGGCAGGCAAGCTGGGCCTGCTGCCGCCGGGCGAGTACACGCTCGTGCTCAATTCCTC
>JACQFU010000128.1 GCA_016199905.1 Candidatus Wallbacteria bacterium | reverse complement strand
GCCGCTCGAGTCGAGCTGCGAAACGACGCACTCGAAGATGTGCACGCGAGACGTCGTCGGCTGGAACTGGACCGCCGACACCAACGAGTCCGTATTCTGGAACGACGCCGTGGTGAGGGCCACGACGGGCCCCGCGACCTGCGCCCACTCGAAGGTCAACCGCTGCCGCAGCGGCGGCTGCCCCACGTCGGGGTCGGTCACGAAGGCCTTGATAGTCACGGTCGACGGCAGCTGCACGCGCAGGCTGCGGGTCAGCTTGGACTCGTCGCCGTCGCCCAGGTCGTCGCCGACGGCCGTGGTGGTTGAGGCCGAGGCCTGCAACGCCAGCCGGGGCGGCGTGTCGCTGCGCTCGAGCGCGATCGCGCTGACGCGCCGGCTCGATCCCTGACAGCCGGACGGGCCGCGGACCACCAGCTCAAACTCGTAGACTCCGGGCTGTTGGGGGAAGAACAGCGGCTGGGCGGCGGTGGACGAAGGCGAAAGCTGAACCGACGGGCCAGCCGTCTGCGTCCATCCGTAGACCAGTCGCCCGGCATCCGATGCGCCCCCTGGCACCGACAGCGACGCGTCCAGCACGATGTTCCCCGCTCCAACCCGGAACTGCGGCGGCGCATCGTCGGGGCGGGAACGCGTGCCCCGCTCGCGGTCGAGCAACACGCGGGGATCGGCCGTGGGCGCGCAGTCGTCGGAGTTCACAACCACGCGCACGTGAGCCGGCAGGCTTTCGAGTTTGCCGTCGTCGGCGACCAGCGCGAACTCGTAAATGCCCGGTCCGCTCGGCGCAAAGGTGGGCACGGCCGAACGCGGATCGCTCAGCACGATCGGGAAGCTGGTCACCTGCGTCCAGGCGTAAGAGAGCGGAAGAGGCGGAATGTTGGAGTCGTGGCTCTCGCGGCCGTCCAGAGTGATCCAGGGTTTGGGAGTCGACGGGTCCAGCAAGTCCGGAATCACGGGCAGCACCCGGCCTGACTGGTCGCGCTGCAGGGCGACGTATTGCTCGAAACCCGGGTCGGCCGTGGGGCGCTGCTGGTTGATGGCGCCGGCGGCCGCCGCGTATCGCGCGTTGGTCAACACGACCGCGCGTTCCGGCGCGTCCAGCGTGCCCGCCACGCGGAAGATGAGGACGATCAGCGAGCCGCCACGCGCGATCGCGGGTGGCGCCGGCACGTCCAGGTCGAGCCTGCCCGTCGACTGGGCTTCGAGCTCGACCCTGTTGCCGTCCAGCACGTTGCCGCCGACGTAGCGATCGAACGCCAGCACCTTCGGATCGAACTCGGCCGTCACCTGCACGTCCGACAGGGGACTGCCGACGTCGGTCAGCACGACCGTCGCGGCCAGCGAGTCTCCGACTCGCGTGAAGGCGAGTGCCACACCCGGGGGAGTGACCGACACGATGTGAAGCGTCAGGTCCCGGTGCACGCCCGCCGTGCCTGCGCTGTCTTGGACATCCACGCCGACCGGGAAGTCCCCGGAGCGAGAGGGTGTGCCGAACAACGAGCCATCCAGCGGACTGAGGAAGATTCCTGGAGGCATCGCGCCTCGGGGCCTGAAAAAGTACGGCGGCTGTCCGCCCGTGGTCGCGATTGTGGCCGTGTAGCTGATTCCGACGCGGGCGCCGGGCAGAGTGCTCGTCTGGATGCTCGGCTGACCCGAACCGCCGGCAGCGACGATGCTCTCGACCCGGTATCCGTAATCGACGATGCTGCGGTCGGAGCGCAAGCGGATGGCCACCGTCGCCCCGAGTATTCGCAGGGTCTTGCCCGCGAGCTGCCGGCCCGTGAAGGGGCTGCCGGTCGCCGGCAGTCCCAGCCCGTCCGACACCTCGATGAAATCGTAGCCGGGCTCCATCGACGTGCGAGCGTCGAAGCGGACGAGAATCGCCGCAGGCGAGCCGTCCATCGTGTAGCGCGCTGTCCGATCCTCGTTGTCGGCGTAGTTGTGGGCGCTCTCGGGAAGCTGGGCTCCCCCGACGGCGGTGACCGCCAATCGGTAGTGCCTCAAGCCGATGGAGCCGGATGCGTCTTTGACTCCTATGGAGAGATCGAAGTCGCCTGCGGCCGTGGGGGTACCCGCGATCGCGCCGTCGTCGTCCAGCGTCAACCCCGGCGGCAGCCCGCCGCCCGTCACGCTGAACTTCAGAGGCGGTAAGCCGCCGATGGCAGTCAAGGCCGCGCTGTAGGGCTGCTGGGCCAGGCCGAGCGGCAACGCCGGAGGCAGCACCGACAGCGTCTGCCGGCCGTCGAAGGCCGGCGTCACCGACAGCACCCGGAACCCGTACGTGCAGATGTTCTGGTCGCTGACCAGCCGGATCTTCACCTTGCCGCCCGGCACCCGCACCGTGCGGCCTGCGAGCTGCGAACCCGTGAAGGGGCTGCCCGGGATCTCGTTGTCGCGATCGTCGAGCACGTGGATGAAGTCGAAGCGATCCTCCACCTGGGTGGCAGAGTCGAAGCTGACGTCGATGGCGGTCTGGTCGCCCTCGAGCTCGAACTCCTGGGTTTCATCGAAGTTGGCGGGATAGGGATGCGCGCTCTCGGGGAAGAGCCGCCCACCCGCAGGCAACACGGCAATGCGATAGGGCCTGGAGATCCTCACGGGCGCGAGCGAAGAGTCCGTCACCTCCACGAAGAAGGTGAAAGCTCCGGCTACGGTCGAAACACCCGAGAAGAGCCCGGCGGCGGGATCGAGCGTCAAACCCGGCGGCAGGGCGCCGGACACCGCGAAGTGGAGCGGCGCTGTTCCTCCCTGGGTCAGGAGAGTGGCGCCGTACGGTGTGCCCGCAAACGCGGGCGGCAGCTCCTGGTTCAACAGGGACAGGCCGCCCAAACCGGTCGGCTGCCGGACCGACAGCTCGTAGGCGCCGATCGCCTGGGCTCCGGCGCTCCGCACCCGCACGTAGTACGTCCCGGCCACGGTGATCGGCACGCCGCCGATGCTCGACGAAATGCCGCCCAAGGCGCGACCGCCGGAGACCTCCCCGAACGTCTGCGGACCTCCGGCAAAGCCGCCCTCGGCGATGACGGTCTGGCCGTCGGGCCCGTAGAGCGTGACCGCGGGGTCCGCCAAAGGCGCCAGGGACGCCGATGCGTTGGCGCCGCTATGCGGCTGCGCCGATATGGCGTAGATGGCGCCTGCCGTGGCGTCGAATCGGAAGAAGTCGACGTCGCCCGGCGTTTCGATGACTCCTGGGACGGGCTGGCCGTCCGTAACGACGTCGTCGGACGTGGTCGTGGCCGAGGCGCTCGCTGGATGGTCGTCGGTAACGCCAGCTCCGCCGGCGCGGATCAGCCGAACGATGCGGTTGTTGCCCGTGTCGGCAAACACCAGATTCCCCCGTTCGTCGGCCGTGACGTCGCGAGGACGGCGGATCGCGGCAAGCAACGCCTGGGTGCCGTCGGCTGCCCGGCCCGGGCGGCCGGTGCCGGCTTCGGTCTCCAGACGACCGTCGGCGTCGATCTCCCTGAGCCGGTCGTTGGCCGCATCCGCCACGAAGACCACGCCCAGGCGCGGATCGGCAAAGACGCCGGCGGGCTCGTTGAGCGGAGAGGCGAAGGCCGGGAGTGCTTCTCCGGCGAAGCCGGCGGCGCCCGTGCCTGCCAGCGTGAAGATGTTGCCCGTGGCTGCCTCGACTCGCCGCACGCGATGGTTGCCCGCGTCCGCAATCAGCAAGTTCCCGTCGCTGTCGAAGCTCAGCCCTCGTGGGCTGCGCAACTGCGCCAGCGCGGCCTGGCCCTGGTCGCCCGAGAAGCCCGGAGCGCCGGTGCCCGCGAAGAGGCGCATCGACCCGTCGGCCGACACGGACACGACGCGGTGATTGCCGGAGTCGGCGATGAAGAGCTGTCCGCCGGCGTCGAAGGCTAGGCCGGTCGGTGTATCGAGCCGCGAGCTCGCCGCGGGTGCGCCGTCGGCGGAGACGCCGGTCGACCCGGTGCCGGCGAAGGTCTCGATGGTGCCCAGTGACAGGTTGACCACTCGCACCCGGTGGTTCTTGCTGTCGGCAATGAAGAGCCGTCCGGAGGCGTCGAAGGCGAGCGCCTGGGGCTCGTTCAGGGCCGCGGTTGTAGCGGTCCCGCCATCGCCGGAGTAGCCCGGAGAGCCCTTGCCCGCGATGGTCGAGAGCAGGCCCGTCGCCACGTCCACCTTACGGACTCGGTGGTTGCCCACGTCGCAGAAGTAGAGATCGCCGTTTCGCGTGAAGACCGGCGAACAAGGGAAATTGAGGGCCGAGTCGACGGCCCGGCCGCCGTCACCGCTGAAGCCCTGCCGCCCGTCGCCGGCGATCGTTACGAGCGCCTCCGGATTGATCTCTCCGGCCCGGACGCTGCCGCCCACGACGATGTCGATGGAGGCAAAGCCCTGGCGGATCTGTAGGTCGGTCAGGCGCACGGTCGCGGGGTTGGGAACCGCCAGCGGCAGATCGCCTCCGCGAGCGTCGCGCACGCGCAGAGAGAGCGTGTCCCCAGCCTGGGCACCGGAGCCCGCGAACAGCGCGCTGTAGCGGCCTGCGGGATCGGGTGAAACCGTGCGGCTCTCGGCGGTGCCGCCATTGGTGACGACAACGGAAAGACCCGGTTCGATGCCGGTCCCGTTTTCTCTGCGGATCGCGCCGCCCACGACCAAGAAGTCGGTCCTCAATCCCGCGGTGACACCCGAGACGAACAGCTCGCGCTCGAGGCGGTTGTTGGTCTCGTCGGTCTCGGCTACCTGGTTTGCGGGATCCACGGCCAAGACCACCTTGTGCTCGCCGACCGGCAGTTGACCGATGTCCACTGCGGGGAAGGTCGAACGACCGTTCGGAGGAATCGACACCACTTGAGAAGCCCTCGGAACACCGTCAACGAGGATGTCGCAGGCCACGCTCCTCACCGGCGCGCTGCCCCGGTTCTCGACGGTGCCGCCGATGCGAATCGAGTCGCCCGCAGCGGGTACCGCCGGGCTCACCAGCAGGTCTGCCGGCGCCAGGTCGGCGCCGCCGGAAGTGTTGATCGTCAGCACGTTGTCGAAGGGAGGCTGGAAGGCCCCTCCCGAGACGGACTGGGCGTTCACCTGTACCGTCGCCGGTCCGTCGAAGACGTCGATGCCGTCCTGGGGCAGAACGTTGTAGACGACGGTGAACTCGGTGGGCGACACGGGAGTCATCGGCACGCCACGCAAGTCGTTGCCGTTGCCTGGGCGGTCGATCTGGATCGTCGGCGTCCCGACCGCGGCCTCCGAGAAGACGGCGCGGATCGTGAGGGCGCCCGCCGGCACTCCGAATCTATCGGCCGAGTAGACGAGACTTATCTGCTTGCCGCCCGTGACGCCGATCTGAATCGGGTTGCCCGAGTTGCCCCGGTTGTTGAACTCGTTGGATTCGGTGACTGCATTGGATGAATCGACTTCTATTCCTACGCCGTAGAGGCCGGGCGCAAGAGGCTGGGGAATCGTGAACTGCCCCGATACGCTCTGGAACGCGCCCGGAGCCAGCGCGGGAACGGGAGCGCTGCCGAGGGAGATGAAGTCGCCTGCGCCGCCTGTAGCCGCGGTCCCCAGCCGCACCAGCGCGAAGCCAAGCTGGCTTGGGCCAGCCGTGACGCGTCCGGCATTCTGCAGGGTGCCGGTGAGCTGCACGAGCTGACCCGGCAAGGCGCCGGCCGGTCCGCCGGCCCCCGCAGGCACCAGATCGGGCAGCTCCGCTCCTTGGCCGCGACTCGAGAAGACTGTCGCCGCCGGCGCCGCCGTTGCGTTGTTGGCTTCGTCGGCCTCGAAGACCGTGTTCGTCGAATCCGCCACGGCGATCAGGAAGTACGGTCCGGCATCCAGGAAAGGCGGCGCGATGAAGCCCGCCGCCACCGACATGGACGCCCCCCGCGCCAGGGGACTGTCGACGAACCGCTCCCCGAGCGCGAAAGCATCGCGAATCGCGAATGGCGACTTTGCCAGTCGGAATCCAATGGAGTACCCGCCGGGGACGGGGCCCCCGGCATTCTTGATGGTCGCCGATACCGCGATCGGGTCTCCAATGTTTGCAGTGGAGGGGCCGGAAACCGCCGTCACGAGCAGGTCGGGTTGGCCGGAGTTCCCGCTTCCCAATCCCGTCCCCAGCCCCACGGCGAGCGCCGACGGCGCGCTCGCTTCGTTGTTCTCCTCGTGGGACTCGGCGACGCTGAACCCCGCGTCGGCCTGCAAGATCACCTGGTAGGAGCCGGGCTGCAGATAGGTCGGAAGGAAGAAGAATCCCGAGACCGTCGCGGACGCCGACGGGGCCAGCGAGGCCACAGGCACCGTGCCCAGCCGGATGCGTCCGGAGCCCGGTGTGAGAGAACCGGCAGCCTGGAAACCTCCGTCCAGCGTGAACGCCGCAACGGTTCCGGGCGCTGCCGCCGTACCGATATTGCCGATCGTTCCCCTGAGCTGCAGTGCCGCGCCGAATGCGGCCGTGCTCGGCGCGGTGACGCCGCCCGACACCAGGTCCGGCAGCGAACCGTTGCCGCTGGCGCCGATCGCAACCGTGGTCGGGTTCGCCAGCGAGTTGTTCGACTCGTCCAGCTCGGCCACCCGGCCCTCCGGATCGACCACCATCCCGACGTGGTAGGCGCCCGGCGCAATCGTCGTGGGAACGCTCAGCAGTCCCGTAGCGTCGATGGATTGAGACTTGCCCGAGGGCAGCCCCGGAAGCGTCACTCGCCCCAGCGGCACATCCAGCGGCGAGGCCTGGAACCCCTGGGTGAGCACGAACAGCACGCCAAAGCTGGGAGCATCGACCGGACCCGCGTTGCGCACCGAGCCGCTGACCGCGATCGCCGTTCCCGGCAGGGCCGTCGCCGGTCCTCGGACGAATTCGGGCAACAGCTCCGGCAGGCTGCCTTGCTGGCCCGCTCCGAAGACCTGCGTGGCCGCGGGTGGCTGGAAGGAGTTGTTTCCCTCGTTGGACTCGCTGACGTCGTTGTTGGCGTCCACTTTCATTGCCAAAAAGTAGCTGCCGGGCGAAACCGGCGGCACCGCAAACTGGCCCGACAGGGGCACGGAGGCCGCGGCCCTCAGGCCATCGCGAACATCCAGCACGCCCAGGACGGTAGGCGGCAGGGGGCTGGCGGCCCCCGGCATCAGCAGGAACTGCACCTTGAAGGGCGGAGCATCGGCCGTACCGATGTTGCGCACCGACGCGCTGAGGCCAAACAGGGCCCCTGGACTCAAAGACGCCGGCGGCACCAGCGACTCCCCTACGAGGTCCGGCAGGCTGGTACCCGCGCCGCCGACGCCTGCGACTGAGACCTGCGCCGTCGAGAAGCCGTCGTTGTTGTTTTCGTTGCTCTCGGCGACGGTCATCGTCCCGTCGGCGATTATCCCGACGTAGTAGTTGCCGGTGGCCAGCGAACCGGGCACCACCAGCGACGTGTCCACAGGCGCCCCCGACGAAGCTGGGAGCCCCGCGAAGCTCAGTGAGCCCAGCACCGCGTCGTCCGGACTGTGGATGCGGTCCGTGCTCAGGATGAACGTGACGCCGAAAGTTCCCGCGCCGCCGCCGCCTTGGTTGAGAACCCGGCCGCTGATGTGAATTCCGCCTCCCGCGGTGACCGACGCCGGTCCGAAAACGCTGTCCACAAGCAGGTCGGGACAGCTCAGGCCCGTGCAGGTCGAGGACGCTCCACCGCCGGTCACTGTGACGAGCGCGCTCGCCATCCCATTGTTCGCCTCGGAAGTCTCGGGCACCGTGTTCTGGCTGTCCGCCACCGCTAGCACCTGATAATTGCCCGCCGCAATGTTTGGCGGCACGGCTACCGTCAGTGAGAAGAACTGATCCTTCCCCTTCGCAAGCCCGCGGACGTCCACAAACGCCAGCAGCGTGTCGTTGGGCGACACGTTGGCATCCAGCGACAGGTAAAGCGCGACGTTGAACCCGCCGGCGTCGGCCTGACCGATGTTCTTGACCGAGCCGCTCAGGACCATCGCCTGGCCCGCCTGAACCGTTGCAGGAGCAGCGATAGAACCGATCGTGAGATCCGCCAGCGCCCCGCTCGTGGCCGGGGAGAGCTGCATCGACGTCGCCTGCGCCACGGCGTTGTTTGCTCGATTGCTCTCCGGAATGACGTTGTCCGGGTCGACCATCATCCCAACGAAGTAGCCGCCAGGGAACAACGATGCCGGCACCAAGAAGGAACCCGTCACGGTCGTCTGCGACGAGGGAGCAAGCCCGGGCAACTGCAACTGTCCCAGCGGCACGTCGGCCGGGGAGATGACGGTGTCGGACGACAGTACGAAGGCGACCCGGAAGTTGCCGGCCGGCGCGTTTCCCTGGTTCCTCACGACACCCGATACCCCGATCGTGCCTCCGACCTGCGCGGTCGGCGGCCCGGCCACGCCCGCTGCCACCAGGTCCGCCGTATTCGCCGTGGCGCCGCCCGACGCGATCGAGATCGCATTGGCGGTCCGCGAGCGGTTGTCGGTCTCGTTGCTCTCCCGAACAGTGTTGTCGATGTCGACATCCATCCCGAGGAAGTAATTGCCCGGGGGCACTGCAGAAGGAACGAAGACTCCCACGTTCAGCGGGATCTGACCGGCCGGGGGCATGCCGTCGAAGTGCACCCGCGACAGGTTCAGAGTGTCCGTGAACGTGCCGCTGGCTGAAAGCCCGAAGCCCACGTCGAACGGCCCTGCAGGGGCGTCACCGATGTTCTTGATGAGCCCGGAGACCGGCATCGGTGAATTCGTGGGACTCGAGGTCGGCCCCGACACCCCGGCGGCCAGCAAGTTGGCCAGCCCACCGGGCGTTCCTCCCCCCGTTCCGCCGGAGACGACCACGCTGCTGCTGGAGGCCGACGTGTTGTTGTTCTCGTTGCTCTCGGCCACCATCTGCGTGCTGTCGGCGATGAGCCCGATGAAGTAGCTCCCGGACGCAATCGCCGAAGGCAACGGCAACGGTACGCTCGAGAAAACCTTACTGCCGCTGGGCGGCAATGCCGGGACGTCGAGCTGCCCCAGGAAGGGATCGGGAGGTCCAATGAGCGTGTCGGTGGAGAGCACGAAATCTGCCTTGCACGCGGGCGAACCGTTGACCGTCGAGAGGTTCCGAACAGTGCCCGAAACGGAAATAGCGCCTCCGGCCGTGGCTGTGCCCGGCCCCGAGACCGCCTCCGCCACCAGATCGGGGCTCCCGCCGCCGCCGCTGGCCGTCACGCTGGTTGCCGGAGAAGAGAAGGCCAGGTTGTTGCCCTTGTTGGACTCGGGCACGACGTGGCCGCTATCCGCCTCCAACCCCACGAAGTAGGTGCCGGCCGCCAGCCCGGAGGGTATGAAGAAGTTCTGGCTTGGGAAGGCCTGCGAGCCGCTGGGCGCAAGGCTGGGGACCCCAACGGTTCCGAGGATCGCGTCGCCCGGATCCCGAAGGAGGTCCCGCGAAAGGAAGAAGTCCGCCGAACAGGGCGGCGACGGGTTGGTGGTCGAGAGATTGCGCACTCTCCCGCCCACTGTTATGGCCCCCCCGGCTTGAGCTGTGGCGGGACCGTTCACCAGCTCCGCAATCAGGTCGGGAGTGCTCCCCCCCATGCCGCTCCCGACGTCGACCGTGGCTGCCGACACCACCACGTTGTTGCTCTCGTTGGACTCGTTGACGAGCTGGGTGCTGTCGGCGACCAGCCCGATGAAGTAATGGCTCGGCGTCAGCGCCTGGGGAATGACGAAGGTGCCGGCGACGTTCTGTACGGCCCCGGGGCCCAGCGCGCCCACGGCGACCTGGCCCAGGTTCGGGTCCGGAGGGGCGATCACCGAGTCGCTGGAAAGCACGAAGGCGGCGAAACAGCCGGGAGCCGAGGTCGTGGTCG
>JACQFU010000127.1:7911-26827 GCA_016199905.1 Candidatus Wallbacteria bacterium | reverse complement strand
CCCGAGAATCAGTTGCCGGAGACCAACGAGGACGACAACATCGCCAAGTCTGTCGGGACGATGTCGATCGGGACCGATCAGGCCCCCGTCGTCGACCTCGTGGCTGTTGGCGTCACCGGCCCCACTTCAGCCGAGCTCGGAGCGCCGATCGCGCTTGCCGGCAGGGTCGCCAACTACAGCGACAACTCGGCGCCTGGTTTCGGAGTCACTTTCGTGTTGTCGTCGCAGAGTGCTGTGGAGTTCGGCAACCTGGCGATCGGGACCCAGTTCGTACCCTCGCTTGCTCCCCACGACTCCAAGGACGTCACTGGCACCTTCCCGCTGCCGCCTTTCTTCCGCCCGGGTCCGTACTTCCTGGGAATGATCGTCGACAGCGGAAATCTGGTGTCCGAGTCCAACGAACGCAACAACACAACTCGTAGTGCGTCCCCGATCCTCGTGACGACGCCGTCGCAAGGCGGCCGCCTGGTGGATCTGGCCGCGCTCGCAGTGGGCGCTCGGCCGGCCGGCGTCCTGAACAACGACGACTCGGCGACCCCAGTCGTCGGCGAGAACTTCGGCCTCGGTCGCATTGTGGTTCCGGGCATCGGGGCCAATGAAACTCGAGACGTCAGGACGGAGACCTTCGTGCCTCCGTTCGTGCGTCCGGGCTCCTACTTCATCGCGATGATCGTCGATCCCGACGGCCGGTTGCCCGAACAGCCTGAGACGCGCGCGAACAACAAGGTCCTGTCGGCGAACCCATTCGAGGTGACCACTCCGGACTTCCTCAAGAACATTCCGGATCTGGTGGCCACGAGTGTCTACGGACAAACCCAGTCGACGGCCGGGCAGGACTTCCACATCAAGTGGAGCATGCGCGGCGAGAACATTCGGCATAGGACCGAGTTCAACGTGCTGTTCCTGCTGCAGCCGGAACGCCGCATCGAGCTGGACGCCGGCCGGGGAGTGAACGTCGCCAGCGACGGCGAAGTCAAGCGGTACCTGCCGATCGGCCGTACTCGCGTCGCAATCGACGGAGTCAAAGGCTCCATCGTGACCACTGGACAGGATACGGTCCTGAAGCTTCCTTCCGAGCTTCAAGACGGCATCTACGACCTGGCCATCGCCCTCGACCCGGACAACGAAGTTCCGGAGTTCGACAAGAACAACAACTTCCTTGAGGGTAGCGTGCCGGTGCAGATCTCGGCGCGTGTCGGGGCTGATACCGACGATCACGCCGACACGATCGCTGAAGTCCAGAACGGAAGAGACGATCTCGGTGTCCCGGGCGACGCCCGAGCCGCGCTGCAGTCCAAGAAAGGCGGAGATCGGGACGTGTTCCGGTTCCAGGCGACGACCGGCGCGTTCTACGAGGTGAAAGTGGAGACCGAGAGTCTCGCCGATGCGATCCTGGAGATTCGCGACAGGGACGATCGGCCCGTTCGCAGAGACATGGGCGAAGGGAGGGCCTCCCGCGCAGGCTTCACAGCCACGTACTCGGGCCCGTACTATGCCGTGGTCTTGGCCCCGTTCCCGTTTCAGACGGGCAGCTATCGAATCGGCGTGCGTTCATTCCAACTTCAGACGGACCTGCCGGACCTGGTGCCAGGCCCGGTCTCGATTCAGCCTGAAGCTGCAACCAGTTCGACGGCGCTGACAGCGTTCTTCTCCATCGGTAACGGCGGCGGTGCTGCGGCCCGCAAGTTCAGTTGGGAACTGCGCCTGGAGCAGCATGTGGAGAACGAAGGGCTGCTCTTCCGGCCCACGGCTCAAGCGACAATCGTGGCCACCGGCGAACTTCCGGGCCTGCCGGCGCTGACGGGTCAGCGCATGCCGCCCGTCAAATTTGGTCCGCTGCCCGAGGGCAGGTACGACGTGGTGCTCTCGGTGGATACCAAGGGCGAGGTCGACGAGCGCGACGAAGGCAACAACTCGCGGCCCACTCCGTTCGCGGTGGGCCGTGGCTCGGGTGGAGGCTTTGGCCGGGTAGATCTGGTGCCGGCGAACATGCAGATCGAGCCCTTCCGGCCCGGCACCTCCGATCCCATCCAGGTGCACGCGGCCGTGGCCAATAGAGGCGGTTCCCCGGCTACCACGTTTACGGTCAGCCTCTATCTGGACCGGACCGAAGCCTCGGCTGGCACCCTGCTGACGACGTTGACCGTAGACCAGTTGGGACCGGATTCGGTGTTCCCGATGCGGCCTGTGACCTTCGGACCGTTGCAGGAGGGCGTGCACAACGTGGCACTCTTCGTCGACGACGGAGACCACGTGGCGGAGTCCAACGAGGACAACAACGTTCGAGTGCAGGAGTTCTTCGTGCACGGCAGCGCGTCCACCGGCTACGACCTGGCGCTGGAGCACGTGGCCGTCCTTCCCGCAAATCCGGAACAGGGCCAGCCAATCGCGCTGGGAGCGCTCGTAACGAACCGTGGCGGTCAGAACTCGCCTCCGGCGGTACTGAGGGTCTGGATCGATCCCGAGATCGCAGACAACGGCACTCCGCTGGGGGCTCCAGTGGCGTCGAAAACCTTCGACGGTGTCGGCTCCGGAGAGGGCAACAATGTCCGGAAGATTGACCCGCTGCCGCTGCCTCCGTTCGATCAGTCCGGTCGCCACAAGGTGGTCGTGAAGCTCGAGGCGACGGAGGCCGGAGAGCAGAACACCGGAAACAACCAGCTGACGGTCGAAATCAGCGTGGGTGAACACCGCATCGGCGCGAACCAGTTTGTCGTTCGCGGTCGGGTGCTGGACCCGGCCGGCAATCCGGTGGGAGCTGGATTCAGGGTCCGGGCCTACAACAGGGCACGCCGTTCGGTGTCGTCGCCTTCGATCACCCCGAGTTCCGCGTCCCAAGACGGAAGCTACGCCACCACCTTTGGCGGAGCAGGTGCCACCGGTTTCGTGGTGGTGGACGGCGATGCGCTGGCATTCGAGGTGCTCTCCGACAAGGACGGCCGCATCGAGCGGCTGCAGGTTTCCGATCCGGCGACCCGAGTGGTAACAGCGGGCGAGATCCTGGCTGGCGGCATCACTCAGGATCTGCAAACCGTTCCGCCGCCTCGTGAGGAAGTCACTGTGGAGGCGGTCAAACCCGACGACGACACTCGCGTGCTGCCCGACGACAAGATCGAGTTCCGAGGGCAGGCCACCGACGAGCAAGGCGAGAGGCTGAGCGGCAGGCGCTTGGTCTGGTCCACGGGCAACCCGCCGCGGATCATCGGCCTTGGCGAGAACTTCGTGCTAGACGCCAAACTGTTGCGGCCCGGCCGCAACGAAATCGTGCTGGAGGCGTTCGGCCGAGCGAGGAACAACGTGACTCGCCGGACCGTCTGGTTGCAGAACGCGATCGACTCCTCTTCACGGCTGGCGATCGTGGGAAAGATCCGTTCCGCGCCGAAGGGCGAGATTCCCACAGAGCCGCTGACCCTGGTGATCCGCAACGTGACGCGCGGGCTGGACGCAACCGCCACGATCGACACGGACACCGGCCGCTACTCGGCGGAATTCACCAGCGCGGAGACCAGCGTGGTCGCCGCGGGCGACAAGTTCGAAGCGCGGCTTTCCAACGCCAATGGGACGGTTCCGATCTCGCCGCCTGTGTTCCACATTGGCCGGCGCGACGTGAGTACCGGACAGCATGAGCGAAACTTCCGGGCGCACTTCGAACCGCCGGTCCTGGTCGATCTCCTTCCGGGCGTGAACCTCATCTCGGTTCCCCTGCGACCCGTCACGAGCGGGACCACGGACTACGACTGCGGCTCACTCTCCCGGGACCTGCACCTCAATTGGCTGGTGCGCTCCGAAACCGGCCCGGACGGACGACAACACTTCCGGGTGTTCCTCCCCGACTCGGGGTTGACCCCGGGTTTCACGGTCAACGGAAACGAAGGGTACATTTGCTCGAGAACGAACGCCTTCCACGGGTATCCCTTCCGCGGGGTCCAGTGGGAGGACGAGCAGGTCGACCGCCAGGTCGGCCGCGGCGTCAACTCCATCGGCTATCCGCGAGATGTGCCGGACAACCACACGGCCCGGGACCTGGCGGAGCAAATCGGCTCGTCGCTGGTAGTCGAGACCGAGGAAGGCCCCGATCACCACGGCCGGTTCCGGCCGTTCCTGCCGGGGAGCACGACCGATGCGTTCGGGATCCACCAGGGCGCGGGCTACCTGCTGGGCAGTCAGCAGGACGCCCCGCTAACGCTCGAGCATAGCGAGTGATTGGCAAGACCTGATCTCGTGACAAGGCCGCCGGGGAGCAATCCCCGGCGGCCGTTTTCCGAGGGCGAGCGCCGGCTAGGCGGCGCGCATCACGGGCACGATTCCGCCGCCCATGCTGACGTTCACGACGCGGCTGGCGCTGTATCGGCCGAGGCAGCCGAGGCCGCCGGCAGTCGCGGCGAAGCCGTAGGCGACGTAGCGAGGGGACACGGCGAAGCCGGCCTGCGCGTCGGGAACGGGAAAGCGCTTCGAGGCGTTGGACACCAGCGACTGAGCGACCCATTCCCCGGGGGCCTGCAGGGCGCGGTCCACGGCCGAGCCCCATTCGGACGCAGACGTCCGCGGGCCCAGCGTGACGCCGATCCCGCCGCACTCGCGGTTCGGCTTGATGACGAGAGACTCGCGGCTCGCGCGGACGTACTCCAGAAGGTCACCCGTTGCTCCTCCCGGCACCGTGGTACGAGTGGCTCGAACCACGCGGGTCCAGGGAATATGCGGCATGATCTTCGACAGGTCCTGCCGAGGAAAGGCCCCAGCGCACTCCGGGTCGGCCACGACCTCCCACGCCGCCTTGTGGTCGAACTCGCCGGATAGGGAGCTGACGACCCGATTTTCGCGAAAAGCGCGGCGTACGGCCTCGAGCCGGCCACTGCCGGCTTCCAGGTCCAGCAGGTCGCGCACCTCCATATGCCTGTAGAAGAGATCGTAGGCGATGCCGTCGTGGCAGATCTCATCGCCTCGGATCTCCAGGTCCCTCGGATCTCCGATGACGGCGTCGTGGCCCAGCTCGCGCCAGATTCGCACGAACTGCGGGGCCTCCGTGATCCCGCTGTCCCAGTCGCGGTTTTCCAGCAGGAGGATTCGCCGAGCCGGCTCGCCGATGCTCGTGCCTTGCCGGCACAGCTCCTCCAGGATCATCTTGGGTATCCGCGGCGGCCGCGTGAGGCCCCGAATCCCCAGGGCGGGCAGCAGCACTTCTTCGGCCAGCGCCTCGGCTACCTCGGCGTAGTAGAGGCCGCCCACCGCGACACCGTTGTATTCGAAGAAGCGGGCTGTCGGCGCGCCGCCACCGCTGAGCTTGATGTCCGCATCCAGGCGGGAAATGATTCCCTGCGACCGATGGTGCTCCGGTGACCACGTGTCACGGATCCAGCTCTCCTCGTCGACCGAGAGCGGCATCACGCGCCGGACTGCGGGGCTGGCCAGCCAAAGGTCGGGCAAACAGGCCATCACCCGTCGGGCGGCCATGGCCAGTTCGTAGAGCTGATTTGCCAGGGACTCGGATAGCACAATAGGCATCGTGCCCAGAGAAATGAGCTCGGGCTTGCCGTCGCGCTCGTAGGTGAAGCCGCGGCTCCAGCGTTCGGTTTCCAGCCGCTCGAGCACCTGGCTGCGCCGCTCGGCCGAAAGCGCCAGGAAGCGCTCGGAGGCTTGCGCCTCGATTCCATGGGTATCGTCGTCCGCCGGAGAGAGTCCGGGATGCCCTATCAAGTTCGCCTCCTAGCGCCGGACGCCGCCTGTCGAGGGCCGGTTCGATCCTCCAGCGCACCGCCGGTGGATTTGTATCATGGAAGGCCCCGCAGATCGAGGGGGTTGCGGTCGGCCGAAGTCGACATTATTGTATTACCCGTGGCTCTCCTCACCGGCCCCCGCCTTCGAGAGGTGTCTCGTCGGGGGGCCGGCATTGTCGAGTACACGATCCTGATCACGTTTTTCGCGGGGCTTTGCATCGTCACCTTCAAGACGTTGGGCTCCCAGACCGGGACCACGCTTCAAACGACGGCGAACCGCATCGGCGGGGCCAGCTCTGCGGGCGGCTCCTCCGGCGGCGCCTCCCCCAGTGGGGAGGTCCATGCCTCCAGCGGAAGCGGCGGGGGCGTTGGCGGCTCGGGCGACAGCGGCAAGGGTGGGGACGACGGCAAAGGCGGGGACGACGGTAAGGGCGACGGCGGAGGCAATGGCGGCGAGTGACACTGGGCGGCAGTCGCGTCAGGGGCTCTTCTTGAGCTTGGCCCCGAAGACCTGGCGGAACTTCTCCACCTTCGGGCGGATGACGAACTGGCAGTAAGGCTGGGAGCCATTCAAGCTGAAGTAGTCCTGATGATAGTCTTCAGCTTTCCAGAATTTCTTCAAGGGTGCGATTTCGGTCACGATCGGAGCTTGGAAGGCCCCGGATGCATCGAGCTTCTTCTTGTACTCCTCGGCTAGCTTTCGCTGCTGGTCGTCGTGATAGAAGATCGCCGACCGGTACTGCGTCCCGGAGTCGGCGCCCTGACGATTGAGGGTTGTCGGATCGTGGGTCTTCCAGAAGACCTCGAGCAGCTCCTCGTAGCGTAGCTTGGAGGGGTCGTAGCGGACCTGACAGACCTCCGCGTGCCCCGTCGTGCCTGTGCAGACCCGATCGTAGCTAGGGTTGTCGACGGTGCCTCCGGCATAGCCGGCCTGGACGGAAAGCGCACCGTCCAGTTCGCGGAAGACGGCGTCGACGCACCAGAAGCAGCCGGAACCGAAGGTGGCGAGGTCGGTGGCGGGACTGGCGGGAGCGGCGCTCGAGGTCATTGGAGTCGGTTCCTCCTTCGGGGTTGGTGGTGCGGCGAAGACTCCGAGCAACGGCGCCAGCGCCAAGCAGAGGAGTGTGGCACCGCGCGGGAGGGGGGATTGGCGACAGAGCATGCTCTCATCGTAACGCAGGTCACGCACTGGTAGAAATGCTGGCGTTGCCGGCAGGAAAGCTGCGAGTCGAGACGTCCTGGGTACGCGGATTCCGGCTCCTGCAATGAAGGCGCTGGATGGCACGGAGATTGGTTCTCCCGAGGGCTCAGCCGGGGCGGATCGACTCCGGAGACTGGAGGAGCTGGACGATGAGAGCGTATCGCGAGCGGTCGGGAGCGGTGCTGGCGTGTGTCGCAGTGTTCGGGCTGCTGGCCAACGCGGGGGCCGCCGCTGCCAAGGGGTGCGGAGGGGGCGGCTGCGGAAGCGCTGCATCGAAGGTAAGCGGAAAGGTTTCCCCCAAGCAGCCGGGGAAGACCGAAAACGACGCAAGCGCAAAGCCCGGAACGACAGACAAGACCTCAGCGGGGCAAGCGGACTCGTCTCCCGCGGCTTCCGAAGAGGGAAAACAGGACTCGGCGACGGTACTGAATCCGGAGTGCGGTTCGATGGCAAGCGCCGCATCGCCGCCGGCCAAGGAAGCCGAGCAACCGGCGCGGCCCTTTCGACTGGAGATCTCGAAGAACGACTTCTTGCCATCGCCTCGCACGCCCGCACTGGCGACCGGCGCGACGGCGGCGCAGCTCACGCCGGGAGGGCACTCGCACCCGATCTACGACCTGAACCTGACCGGCAAGAACCAGATCGGTTCGAAAGAGGCGACTGAGATTTTGCAGGCCACGGGCATGCTGCAGGGGCGCACGCTGTCGGGCGCGATCTCCGGGCTGCGCAGCGGTTACACGTACGGAGCCCACTCGTCGGGGGCGCTCGACGCCGGCGCCAAGCAGATGCTCTTCGACGAGTACCAGCAGATGCGCCGGGCCGTGGACAAGTGGGGCAAGTATCCGACCATCTCCGCGGGGGCAACGCCGGCACTCTACGAAGGCTTCATGAGGAGCGCCGCGGGCAAGGTGACGTCGCTGCCGGAGCCGGATCGCTACGCCTTCATCAAGGCCGTTACGACTCAGGAAAGCAGTCGAACCCATTGGGTGAACGGAGTGCCGGTGATGGGGCGGGACGGCGACGCCGGCTTCGGGCAGATCCTGCCACGCACCGGGCAGTCCTACGGCCGCAACCGCTACGATCCGCAGCAGAACTTGATCATCAGCGCCACCTACGTCAACGGATTGATCGGCAAATACGGGCTCCGAGAGGGATTGGCGCGCTACAACGGCGGCACGACTCCGCCGGCGCAGAGCTACTCGCGCTACGCCGATCCCATACTGGCCAACTTCCGTCGCCTTCGCAGCCGGGTCTGAGCATCAGGAGCGCGGCCGCTCGGAGGTCCGAGACGGCCGCGCTCCCGCGTGGTGGGTCAGCCCGCGCTTTCGACGCCGGTCACTGAGTGTGCTTGAGAGTGAACGGCACGTCGCGATCGCTCTGCAGCAAGTAGCCCTTGCCGCTCTCGATCGGGAAGGGACTGCCGCCGGCTGCGGGCAAATACACTCCGAAGCGGCCACGGCCCGTGTGCGGGTCCCGCTCCGTGCGGATGACGAACCGGGCGCCATTCTGACGGGCAAGGTCTCGAGCGTCGTGGCCCGTGGGAACGCCACGCGGATAGCCGATTGAGGTCACTCCTCGCCGAACTCGCCGGTTTACGTCGTTGGCCTGCCAGGGCACGCCGCTGAACCGATGGTTCCCGGCTGCGGCCTTCAGAGAAACCACGTAGCCCTCGTTGCCTGTAATCGGGAATCGCGGCGAGAGCCCGGGGATGTAGACCTCGAAGCGTCCGTCGCTGCGCTGCCGCGCGACAAAGTCGCCGTTCAGCTCGCTGGCGAGGTCGAAGGCATCGTAGGGCGCGCCGCGAGTCGTGGGCGGTTGAACGGGCAAGGAAAGAAGATTCAGCCCGCGCTCCAGAGCGACATCGTGGCCTTCCAGATCCGCCTCTGCCAGGTAGATCCGAAGGTTCCGTCGCAATCCTGTCAGGTCGCGCCGGCTGATATCGAGGCGGCGGGGACTCACCACCAGCGGCAGGCCGTCCTTCGTGGATGCCGTGACCTCGAGAACGTCGCCGGCCTCGGCCACGATTGCCCGCGGATTGCCCAACACAATCGCGAAGCGTCCTCCCCGCGCCGTTCCGGTGCGATCCGCTCCGGGCCGGTTGAGGTTTCGCACCCGCACGCGGACACCGTCCGGCACGGGAGACCCGTTGCGGGCCCGGCGCGCTTCTCCCGAGACAGCCAGCAGGCGCACGCCTCCCGCCGGCTGCTTGCTCGCCGTCCAGCCGCCCTTGGCCATCTTCGATCCATTGACCACTGGAGCCAGTTCATCTGCCGTGGTGCGCACCTGGAAGCCCACCGACGCAGTCACAGTCGTTCCGGCGCCGTCGCGCGCCGAAACGCTTACGATGTGCTCGCCAACGGCAACGGTCGTGGCAAAGCTCTCTCCGACGCCCAACGGGGCGCGCTGTCCGTCGAGCGTCCAAACCATGTCGTCGCCCGAGATCGAGTCTCCGGCGGTGGAGCGAGCTTCGGCCGCAAACTCGATTGGCTCGCCTTCGAAGTACTGGTCGCCGTCTCCTGGAGCGGCGATTCTCGTTTCGGCGGCCCCGTGCTCCTGCGGTTGGGTCACCAGGTTCACTGTCAAGTGACCGCGCTCCACATCGCCCGCCGTGAGCACGGCCGACGAAGGCTCGCTCAGCTCTACCGGGTTGCCCTGATCGTCGGTGACCTGGAACTGCAGCGAGTCGCCATCGGCGGCGGCAGGCGCCAGTCCGTCAACTTGTCCGACCGTGCTGCGGAAACTCCCGGGCGTGCCCGTCGTCGACGGAACGGGATCGCCCGAGCTTGGCACGTCGCTAGCCTCATTGAGGACGTTCACCCGGTAGCCCAGCGGTGCCGGGGACCCGGACGGATCGCGCAACACGCCCTCCACGCTCAGATGTGCGGTCGTGATTCGGGCGGGACCGACGCAGAAATCCAGGGTCGACGAGTTATCCAGCCGATTGCCCTCGGGCGAACCCGCGACCGGTCCCACGACGGTCAGCCGAAGTCGGTGAGACCCGCTGTTGGCCACGTGGCCGATGGAGACCGGATCGACGGTCGCGCCTTCACCGGCTTGCAAGGCGGGCACGACGCCCGAGGTCAGGATGGCCGCCGGAGGCGCAGAGACACCCGCCTCGGGAGGATCGAGCTCGACCTGGAACGTGCACGCCGGGCTGGGGGCGCTGCCCGTGTTGAGCACGAACAGCGTGATGAGCACCTGATCGGACGTCGTCGGGAACTCCGGTATGACGGCCAGGTTCGAGGGGCTCAAGTCGAACCCCGCCGAAGCCGCGCCATGAACGAAGAACTCTCGCGACAGCACGTTGTCCGTCTCGTCATCCTCGGGCACGTTGCCACCCGCGTCGACGACGAGTTGAACTCGATGTTCGCCCTCCTCCAGGTTTTCGAGAACGATGGGCGGGAGGGGCATCTCGCTGTTGGGCGAGAGGCAGGGAACCATCACCGAGGTCACGAGTCGGCCCTCGGAGGCGGAGGTCCGGTCGAGCCAGACCTGCACGGTGAACGACTCCGCGCAGCGGGAGCCACGACTGGCCACGGAGGGCAGCAGTCGCACGGGATTGCCCACTTGCGGGGCCGGCGGGTCGATCAATAGGCCTGAGGGCGCCAGATCCAACCGTCCGCTGATGGCGGGGTTTGACTGTCCCACCGCGAAGGGGCGCCGGCTGCTGTCGTTTCCGTCGTCGATCTCGGGCGCGTCGTGATTCGAGTTGACGTCCAGAACCAGGTCGTAGCTGCCCAAAGGCAGCGGACCAAAGAACACTCGTGGCAGGCGCACGGCCGAGTCGGCGTCCAGTCCGGCGATGGTGCCCGTGGCGATGACCGTGACATCGACCGTCGGTCGCAGGAGCAGGTTCTCGAACGGCAGATGCCGCTCGACCGACAGGGTCCACTGGAAGCTGCCGGCCGAGGTCGCTGCGCTGTTGGCGATGGAGCAGTCGGCAGCCAGAGTCGTTGAGCTCGTGGCGCCGGCCGGTTCGATGCTCATGCGGCCCGGATGCAGGTCGGCCCGATTGTCCTGAGCGGCCACCTCCCGGACGATGAGGGAGTAAGTGCCTCGTTCACGCGGGCGGCGGGCGGCCACACGGACCAGGCACCTGGCGCCGGAGGCCGTGAAGCGGACGCGGCCTGCGCGCCCGCGATCGATGTCTCCATCCCTTCCCGCCTCTTCCGGAGCTTGGCCGGCCGGGGCGTCATACACGACCAGCTCGGCTCCACTGAGGCTCTCGGGCACCAGCAGTACGACGTACTCGGCGCCTGCCCTGGAATCGAAGAAGAAGAAGTCCGTATCGCCGTGCTCGGCAGGGGACGTCGACCGCTGCAGAGCGCCTCGCGAAGCGTGTCCGCCGACCAGGATGCGGTCCTTGGGACCCAGATTGTCCGGTGAATCCGGATGGTCGTCGGCCTGAGGCGCGGCGCCTCGCACGTGAATCGGGACGGGAGCGCGCGCCACGTTGTTCTGTCCGCTGCGTTCCGTCAGCCGTTCCTCGGGATCGACTACCATGCCGAGGCGGTACTGGCCTTCGGGCAAATCCTGCGGGATCTCCACCGTGGTGGAAGTCGTGAGCAGCCCCGACGTGACCGTGATCCTCGAATGGCCGATGACCAGCACCTCTTCGGGCTCGCCGCCGGATAGGAGAGTCTCGCCCTCGCGATCGAGATGGCCGGAGATCGGGTGCAGAGTGAAGGCCACGGGCACGTCGAGAGGACGCCGCAAGTTGTCCGCGCGAACGGCGAACTGGATCGCATAGGGCGCGCCGGCTTGTGCGGTCAGTGGGCCGAAGACGCTGTCGGCGACCAGGTCCGGGCGGCGTGAAACCTCGGCGCCGAACGGAATCGAGTGAGGCGCGAAGACCAGATTGTCGCCCTGTCCCAAGTCGGACTCGCCCAGTGCGTTCTCGGGATCGGCCTGCATCCCGATGAAGTACTCGCCAGGCTGCAGGAAGGGCGGAACGACGGCGGCGATGCGCTCGTGGCGCACCTCCAGCGCCGCCAGCTTCTCCACGACGCTCTCGCCGACGGCCAGGTGTCGCGAGTCGTCTCCGGGACCCGGATCGCGAGTCAGGAAGAACCTCAGAGCAAAGTGGGTGTCGATAGGCTCGGTGGTCAGGTTCTGGACCGCGCCCTCGAGCAACAGTTCCTCAGCCGGCCGGGAGAGGGTCTCTACCGGATCGGACTGGCCCGGCAAATCGACCGTAACCGGACCGGTCCGGACGATCTCGCGCCGCACGAAAAGGGCCTTGACGACGTTGCCCCTGGCGGCGCCGGTGCCGGTCGCGATGTCGGTCGGGGCCGACGAGAAGACCCGGTTGTCGTCCTCGTCGGTCTCCGGCACGAAGTCGCCGGCGTCGACAATCATGGTCACCAGCCAGCTCCCGGGCCGGACGAAGAACGGGACGGGGAAGCTTCCGACGACCTCGGCGCGCTGTCCGGCCGCGAGTCTGTCGACCACTCGAACGCCCAGGCGCACGGCGCGCGCCTCCGGGCCGGTCCCCGAGGCCAACGCGAAGCGCACGGGGAAACGGAGGGCGTCGTGAAGCCCCCGGTTCTCGAGGATGCCGGTCACGGCCAGGGATGCGCCGACAGCGCCCGTCGAAGGCGCAACCACGGCGACGGCAACCAGATTGGTCGTCTGGTTCTGGACGCCGATCTGCATGAGTCCGGTGGAGACGCGGTGATTCGCGTGGCGATCGCCTTCGCCCAGCTCGCGGTCCGGATCGACGGTCATCGAGAGTCGATAGCTCCCGTGAGTCAAAAAGCCTGGAACCTCGAAGTCCTCGGCCACGATGACCGAACGGCCGTGGGCCAGCCCGTCCGAAACGAAGACGCGTCCCAGCGGAACCGGCGGCGGGCGATATGTGTCCGTCAAGGAAGCAGGTTCGCGCTGCAAGGCGAACTCCACGGAGAAGGGCTCGACCAGGTCGGCGGTCCCCGAGTTGGCGACGGTGCCCGACACCGAGATGCGGTCGCCCGGCACGGCGGAGGCCGGTGGCTCTCCTAGGGTTGCGGCGCTGAGATCGAGGGTGCCCGTCGGACGCGAAATCGCGATCGACGGCCGCTGAAGCAGGGGAGTGCGGTCGTTGTGGTGAGGCTCTTCGAGCGTCAGGTTTGGATCGAGCACGCAGCTGATCCGGAACTGCGCCGTGGGACCCGAAACGATCGGCAGGGGCGGTATCCGAATCGGGAAGTCGGCGTGACGGCCCAGGCCTGGCGACACGCCTGTGAACACGGCCTCACTCAGGAACGTCACGTCGTCGGGGTTGTCTTCCGGGGCAGCAAAGAACGCAAGAGGAACGTCGATTGGACCCAGGTGCCCCAGGTAGTCGACGACCACTCGGACCGTCACCGTCTCGCCGATGGTCGCAGCCGAGGCGAGAGTGGTGAGCCGTACGTTCACGAGATCGAAGTAGCCGCCGGCGCCGCCGATCGAAATCGGCGCCGCCGAGAGCACGAGGTTGTCCGACTCACCGGCTTCGGGCACGACGCGATCCGGGTCCACCACCATCGCCACGTAGTAGGCGCCGGGCTGAATCGATCCAGGGATTGCGAAGGCGCCCGAGACTGCGAGGGTGACACCGGCGTCCAAACCGGAGGTGACTTCGGATCGTCCCAGAGGGATCAACAGGGGATGATTGGGGTCGGCTGGCGCGGCGGCATCCTCGGCCCGCAGTCCGGCGTCGGCGGAGAGGCCGAACGCGACCCCGAAGGCGCCTGCGGGTCCGGCGCCGCGATTGGCGATGTGCCCCAGAACCTCGAGTTGACTTGCGGCGGACGCAGTGGTCAGAAGCGTCCTTCCGCCGGGCTGGACGTCGACTCCCACGAGTTGGGGCAATCCGCTGGCCACGGTGGACGCCCCAATGGAGATCGGCTGCTGGCGGATGAAGATCGGCAGCTGCTGACCCGGCATCATCGGGATCTGCGTCTGGTCGAGAGAGGCGGCCACATAGTAGGTGCCGGGCTCCACGTAGGGCGGAATTGGAAAGGTGCCGGAGAAGGTGGCGGAGGTCGCGGGTTGCAGGCCGGCGGAGACGTCGGCGCGTCCCAGCGGGAAGAGGCCCTCCAGGACCGCCCCCGCAGCCGTGGTGGTGAGTGAGATCTGTACGCCGAAGGGATCGGCGGCTGCCTGGCCCTTGTTGCGGACCTTGCCGCTTATCGAGAGCGGGCCGCCGGCGGTGGCGTGACTCGGGGCCGATAGCTCGACGACAAAAACGTCAGGCGCCGGCACAGGGGCGCCCGCAAGGTCCAACTCTTCGGAGATGGCGAAATTGTCGAAGTCGGTCACCTCGGGTGCGAGGTGCCTGCGGTTGAGCTCCAGGCGCAGCAGGAAGGGTCCCGAGGGCGCGTCGGCCGGGATGTTGAATGAAGTTGTGACGTAGGTACTCTCATCGGGGTCGAGCGCATGGCCCGCGCCGTGGAAAACCGGAAAGTGCGGAGGCAGAGCGCCGCCGGGAGCAACCATTGCTTCCATGACGACGTCGACGTCGTAGCCTGCCGGCATGGTGGTGTCGCCGGAGTTGGTCCAGCTTGCAGACACGGCGATCGTCTGCCCGGCGGCGGCAGAGGTGGGGCCCGTCACTGAGATGGCCTGCAAGTTCGGGCCGACAGTCGGGATAGTCGTGGTGGTGGTCCCACCGCCCATCATCGAGCCGGCGTGGACGAGGCTCGTGAAGACAAGCATGAGAACGGCGGCGAGGAAAAGACAGCGGACGGTAGCGTCTACGCGTGCGACCGACATGGGGTTACCTCCGGAGGAAGGGTACTCGGTACTCACAAAGAGAGGTTGGTCCGACCATGATAGGAACTCGGGACTGGCGGCGCAAGGTACCGTTTGCCCGGAATCGGACTCTGTTATCCTGGGAGGGTCCGGATTCGGAGTCAGGAGAGCGAGATGGCCAAAGCATTCCAGGCGAGCGTTGGCACGAGCCGGCTGTCCGACTCGGGGGCGGCCGGCGAAGAGGCGGCCAGGGCGGCGACACGCCACGGCGACGAGGGCCGGCTGGCCCTGGTCTTCGCGGCCAGTTCCTTCGATCAGGACAAAGTGCTGGAAGGCGTTCGGGCGGTACTGGGTGCCACGCCCCTTTTCGGCAGCAGTTCCTTTGGCGAGATCGGCCTTGCCGGGTATGGGACCGAGAGCGTCGTTGTCATGCTCTGGAGCGGCGAGTTCCGCTTTGTGACGGCAGTGGAAGAGTACGCCTCCTCGCCGCGGCGAGCTGCGTTCCGAGTAGCCAACGCCTGTATGCGTCAGCTCGAAGGCAGGCGCCTCGACCTGGCGATGCTCTTCTGCTCGACGGACGAAGGACACGGCACGGAGGTCCTCGAGACCGTCAAGGACGTGCTCGGGGAAACGGCGCTTGTTTTCGGCGGGGGGTCCGGCATCAGGACCGAGAGGGAGGGGACATTCGGCCCATCGTTTCAATATGCGTCCGGCCGAGTGATCCAGGGTGGCGCGGCTCTGGCGCTGTTCACGTTCGATTCTCCGACACTGAGGGTCGCCAGCGCGGTTTCGCACGGCCTGCAGCCCATCAGCACCCCGATGGTCGTCACCAGGGCCAAGGACCACTGGGTGTACGAGGTAAACGGCGAAAACGTCTTTTCGTTCTACGAGAAGTATCTTGGCCGGCCGATCGAGGAGGTCGGCGTGCTGCTCCGGACGTACCCCTTCCTGGTGAAGGTGCCCGGACATGATTGGACTTTGCCTCGCGTTCCCGTGTACCTGGAGCGCAATCAGGGCCGAATCGGCTTTTTCCCCACCGGATCGATGGAGGGACAAACGGTGTCGCTGGCCCATTTCTCGCGCAACGAGATCGTCCGGGCCTGCCGCGAGTCGGCCTACAACGCCAAGATGGCGCTGGAGGAGTGCCGGCCCCGGATGATGCTGGTGGTGAGTTGCGGAGCTCGACAGATGTTTCTGGGCTCGCGCGTCCGCGAAGAGGCCGAGACGCTCTTCGACGTTTTCGGCCCCGAGGTTCCTCTTGCAGGGATGTACTCCGCGGCGGAGATCGCGCCTCTGGGCCGCTCGGGTCCGTTGCCGGATTCCGGCACCGCCGGGGCCGCGGCCTGCTCCCACCTGGTCGGCGAGACCTTCTGTCTACTCGTCATCGGCGACAGCACCACGCCGGCCCGCCTTTCTCGCTCGGTCTCGAGCGGCACTCTGGCGGCGGCGCGACCCGCGGAGTCGCTCCAGGAAGCCAACCAGGCGCTGGAAGAAGAAAACCGTCGGATGCTCCAGCAGATAAAGGAGTCAGAAGAGTTGCTGGACCTTCGGGAGCAAGTGCTGATGAAGGTCAACAAGGAGAACATCGAGGTCACCAACGAGCTGCGGGCCGCCAACCTTCGCTTGAGCGAGATGAACCAGCGCGACCTGCGCTTGCAGCGGATCATCCGCCAGTACACTCCGCGGACCACCTGGAACAAGGCGGGTAAACTGGCCGTGGAGGAGAAGCTCGAGATTCCCGACGAGTCGGCAGACCTCACGTACCTGTTCCTGGACGTGAAGGGCTTCACAAGCTTCTCCGAGACCCACTCGCCCGAGGAGGTCATTCGCTCGCTCAACGTCATTTTGGAGCCGGTGACCGACATCATCTACGAGAATGCTGGAGACGTGAACAAGTTCATCGGCGACGCGGTCTTCGCAACTTTCTATCTCCCGGAGGATGCCGTTCGGGCAGCTCTTGGGGTCTGCAAGAAGATGCGCGAGCTTCGGACGGAGTTCCAGGTCCGAATCGGCGTCCACGCCGGTCGGGCCGTGCTCGGCAACGTCGGCAGCGATCTGCGGCGCGACAACACGTTGATCGGCGATGCGGTCAACCTGGCGCAGCGTCTCGAGGCCAACTGTGCTCCCGGCGGCATCACGGTGTCGCGCCACGTCTACGAGGCCATCCGCAGTTCGCTTCCCTTGAAGGGAGCCTTCCGCGAGATCCAGGTCAAGGGAAAAGCGATCCCCGTCGAGGTCTTCGACGTCGATACGGACTCTGCGGCTTAGCCGAACGAGGCGAGCTTCTTGGCGACCAGCGCTTCGAGCTCGGGCGGATCGATCGGTTTCTCCAGGCAAAGGTTCCGCGTCTGCTGAAGGAATCCGCGTGCGCCCGGTGTAAACGCGCCGCCCGTCATGAAGACGACTCGTTCGCACAGCGTCGGCGCGAACCTCTGCAGCTCGGCGAAGAACTCCATCCCCGTCACGTCGGGCATCATCAGATCGCACAGGATCAGATCGTAGCGCTCGCCGGCCTCGATCCACCCCAGTGCGGGTCGGGCGCCCGTCGAACAGAAAACTTCGTGGTCTCTGTGCAGGACCCGCTTCAACACGTGAAGAATGAGTGTCTCGTCGTCGACCAAGAGGATGCGCGCCCGGCACCCGGACCTGACGGTGGCGGCCGCGGCCGGCGATTCCGACTGGACCTGTCGCGCCTGCGAGGCCGCCGGCAGAACCACCCGCACGCAACTGCCCTTTCCGGCGGTGCTCTCAACGGATATCTCCCCGCCCATCGCGCTGATCGTGCGGTGGCAGATGGAGAGTCCAAGCCCCGTTCCCACGCCCACGGGCTTGGTCGTGAAGAAAGGCGTGAAGAGCTTGCGTTGCACCTCCGGCGACATCCCGCATCCGGTGTCGGAGACCTCCACGACTGCGCGACCTCGATCGTCGGTGCAGGTGACGACAGTGACCTCGTGACTGGCGGCGCGGCCCTCGGGCAGGGCCTGCGCCGCGTTGAAGAGCAGGTTGAGGAACACCTGGCCCAGGCGCGATTCGTTTCCCAGCACGGGTGGAATCGAATCGAACCGGCGGGTTACCTTCGCCCGGTGGCGAAGCTCGTTGGCCGCGAGACGCAGAGACGACTCGAGCACTCGCCTCAGGTCCAGCGCGCCGGTCCGGGACTCTGGATCTCGAGAGAAGATCCTGAGGTCGAGCACGATCTCTCGGATCCGCTCCGCGGCCTCCAGGGCGTCGCGCAAGCCCTGGCGGGCATCGTCCAGCACGGATCTCTGCTGGTTGGCCTTGCTCAACTGATCCAGGACCGGCAGCGCCATCTGCAGGTTTCCGATGATGGGCAACAGCGGGTTGTTGATCTCGTGCGCCACACCCGCGGCCAGCATTCCCACCGAGGCCAGCCTGTCCGACACCATGACTTGTTCCTGCAGGTGCCGCTGCTCCGTGACGTCCGTGACCATCGCCAGGAAGCCGATCTGGCAGCCCGACTCATCGGCGATGGCGTTGGTCGACAACGAGGCCCAGAATCCCGCACCGTCGGCCCGCTTGAGCCTGCAGTCGAACTGGCCCGGGATGGCCTCAGCGCCGGCCGGCGGAGCCATCCGCGCGGCGAAAGTCTCCCACCAGTCGTTTTCGACGAAGGCCGCGGCCGAGGTTCCCACCGCCGCAGCGGGTTCCACGCCGAACAGGTCGGCCATTCGGCGATTCAGGAACGTCGTGTGCGCATTCTCGTCGACCATCCAGATGCCTTCGTGCGCCGTTTCGACGATCCGGCGGTACAGCAATTGGCTGGCCCTCAGTGCTTCCTCGGCTTGCCTACGGGCGCGCCGCTCTACGAGTTCGCGGAGCTCGCGTTCGATGGCCGGCACCAGCCGGGCGAGACGGCCCTTCAAGACGAAGTCGTGAGCGCCGGCCCTGAGGATATCGACGGCCGAATCCTCGCTCATCGTGCCGGAGACGACGATGAACGGCAGGTCCAATCCCAGGCGCTTGAGCAGCGCGAGAGCCTCGAAAGGGCCGTAGCCGGGCACGGTGTAGTCGCTGATCACCAGGTCCCACTGGTCCCGCGTGAGGGCGTCGGACATCGCGACCGAGGAGTCTACCCGGGAGTGGACGACTTCGAATCCCGCCCGCTGCATCTCGCGCAGCAACAGACGCACGTCGTTCTCGTCGTCCTCGACGAAGAGCGCCTTGAGCGATCGACTCATCCCTGAAACACCGGCAGAGGAGGCTGCTGATTGAGCGTGAGCCAGTAGCGGCCCAGCTCGGCGGCGGCGGCGACGAAGCGGGCGAAGTC
>JACQFU010000127.1:0-7903 GCA_016199905.1 Candidatus Wallbacteria bacterium | reverse complement strand
GAAGCGGGCGAAGTCCGCCGGCTTGCGTACCAAGCTGTTCGCACCCAACCTGTAGCTCTCGGCGATGTCACGCTCCTGGTGGCTCGACGTCAGAACAACGACGGGCAGCATCCTGGTGCGGCTGTCGGAGCGAATCCGTCGAAGGACCTCGTGCCCATCCAGCCCGGGCATCTGCAAGTCGAGCAGCACCAAGTGCGGCGCCTGGGCAGGGGAGCGCCGCGAGTGCCGCCCCGAGGCAAAGAGGAAGTCGAGTGCGTCCTGGCCGTCGCGCGCCACGACGAGCTCGCCCGGGACGCCGCTCTCACGGAAGGCGCGCAGGATGAGAACGACGTCATCGGCGTTGTCCTCGACGAGCAGGATGGTCTTCGGCTTCAGTGAGGTCGTCATTGGGCGCTCCCGTCCAGGTGGATCGAAGAAGAACCGTTACGCGAACAGGCCAGGAGAGAACCGATGCCGGAGCCGGGCGAACTGTACGGCGACCCCGAACCTCGGAGCCGCCCCCCCCCGGTTCGACCCAGGATCAGTATATCATCGGCGTTCAGCCGGCAGCCTTCGCCCGCTTGGCCTGGCTACACCCCGGCGAACATGTCGGTGAACCAGCGCGGGTAACGCGGCGCAGCGGCTGTGACAGCGGCGAGCCGATCGGCCTCGGCGGCGGTCATCTTCCACTTCACCGCGCCCAGGTTGTCCTGGAGCTGCTTGAGCGTGCGGCATCCGATGATAACCGACGAGATGGCCGGGCGCGTCAGCAGCCAGTTGAGCGCTGCCTGGGAGACGGTGGCGCCGTCGTGCACTCCGACGATCTCGTCGAGTATTTCGACAGTACGGTAGACCAGCTGCTCGTCGGGCTTGAGGAAGGCGCTGGTCGAGTCCGTGTACCGCGACTCCGGCGGGCGAGGCTGGCCACGTCTGTATTTGCCGCTGAGCCATCCTCCTGCCAGCGGACTCCAGGGGAGGATTCCGACTCCCTCCGCCTGGCAGAGCGGCACGATCTCGTCCTCGACGTCTCGGCAAACGAGGCTGTAGTAGGGCTGGATGGAATCGAACCGCGCCAGACCGCGGCGCTCGGAGACCCCAAGGCTCTTGGCGAGCTGCCAAGCGGCGAAGTTGGAGCAGCCCAGGTAGCGGACCTTGCCGGCCCGGACCAGGTCGTCGAGCGCGCTCAAGGTCTCTTCGATCGGCGTGGAGGCGTGCCAGCAGTGGACCTGGTAGAGGTCGATGTAGTCTGTGCCCAGGCGCTTGAGGCTGCGCTCGGCGGCGTCCATGACGTGACCGCGAGACAGTCCGGCGTCGTTGGGCCACTTTCCGGCTCCGAAGAAGCACTTGGACGCCACGACGGCCCGGTCGCGGCGGCCTTTCAGCACCCGACCCAGAAGCTCTTCCGACTCTCCATTGGAGTACATGTCCGCCGTGTCGAAGAAGTCGACGCCGACGTCGAAGCAGGCGTCGACGATCTCGCGGGCGCCCTTTTCGTCGAGCTCGCCGACGCCGAATTGATTGCGCCCGAAAGTCATGCAGCCCATGCAGAGCGCCGAAACCTTGAGACCTGTGCGGCCGAGTCTTCTGTACTCCATGAAGTGCGCTCGCCTCCTTGGTTCCCCGAGGACGGTTCGGGCGGCAGTGTACACCTTCGACGGGCTTGCCTTGGAACGCGCGGACGGCGGATGATAGAGCCAGGGGGGGCGCGAAGAGGAGCCGGTCATGAGCGAGCCATCTGGGAAGGCCAACCTGGAGTCGGCGCTGTTCGCGGTGGCATGCAGCGGGCTCACGGCGGGCACGGGTTTGGCGATGGTGGGGCAGGCAGAGCTGGCCGGAGCGGTCTGGGCGGCGGAGACGCTGATCGTGGCGATGGCGGCCGCCTGGGGGGCGGTTCGGGAGCTGATCAAAGGGACGACGGGGGTAGACGTCATCGCCGTGTTGGCAATGGTCGGGGCGTTGCTGCTGCGGGAGAACTTGGCCGGGGCGATCATCGGCCTGATGCTCACCGGCGGCGTGGCACTGGAGCGTTACGCCACCTCACGGGCGCGCCGGGAGTTGACCGCGTTGCTGGAACGCGCGCCGCGCAGGGCGCACCGGCTTCAGGGAGAGGCGATCGCCGACGTCGAGATCGGCGAGATCCGCACGGGAGACCGGTTGCTGGTGAAGCCGGGCGAAGTGCTGCCCGCAGACGGCGTCCTCACTTCCGAACGGGCGGTGCTCGACGAGTCGGCGCTCACGGGCGAAGCTAGACCGGTGGAGGCCGCTTCGGGAGCGTTGCTGCGCAGCGGAGCCACCAACGCCGGACCAGCCTTCGAGTTGCAGGCGACCGCCTCTGCAGAGCAGAGCACCTACGCGGGGATCGTGCGGCTGGTGGCCGCCGCCGAGTCGTCGAAGGCGCCGATGGCGCGATTGGCCGACGAGTACGCGGGACGCTTCCTCGTGCTGACACTGACCCTGGCCGGCGGAGCGTGGCTGGCGAGCGGCCTGGCCGTGAGGGCACTGGCCGTGCTCGTTGTGGCTACGCCGTGCCCGCTGATCCTCGCCGTGCCGGCAGCCATCCTGGCAGGCGTCTCCCGAGCGGCGCGCCACGGCATCCTGATCAAGGGCGGGGGGCCGCTGGAGACGTTGGCCCGGGCGAATATCGTTTCCATCCGAATCCAGGGAGCAGCTCGGCGCGGGCATCAGCGGTCTCGTCGAAGGCAGGCGAGTGGCGCTGGGGCGGGCCGATTGGGTTGCGCCCGAGGCGCCCAGGACCGCCGGCCTGCGCTCGATGCAGGTGCGGGCCAGCGTCGAGGGCTCCTCCTCGGTCTTCGTGAGCGTGGACGGAGCGCTGGCCGGCGGGCTCGTCCTTCAGGACCCCATCCGCACGGAGGCCCCGCGGGCGCTCAGAGCCTTGCGACAGGCCGGCATCCGGCGCATCCATATGGTCACCGGCGACCACCCCGACATCGCCGAATTGGTCGGCGACGCCGTCGGGATCGACCAGGTCTTCGCCGAGCGCACGCCCGAAGAGAAGGTCGGCAGCGTGACGGAGGCCAGGAGAGAAGGCGTGACCATCATGGTTGGAGACGGAATGAATGACGCGCCGGCGCTGGCGCTGGCGGACGTGGGCGTAGCGATGGGTGCCCGAGGCGCGACGGCCGCATCCGAGGCAGCCGACGTGGTCTTGACGGCCGACCGGCTGGAGGGGCTCGTGGCCGCGGTGCTCATCGCGCGCCGCACGACGATGATCGCGCGCCAGAGCGTGCTGGCGGGGATGGGGATGTCGCTGGTGGCGATGACGGCCGCGGCGTTCGGGCTCTTGCCGCCGGTTGCGGGCGCCGTCCTGCAAGAGGCGATCGACCTTGCCGTGATCCTCAACGCGTTGCGGGCGCTGGGCGGACCCAGCGCCCTATCGGTCAGTCCCGGGCATCGGGAAGTCGGTCGCGATCTGCAGGAGAAGCACCGGGAGCTGGGCCCGCAGGTGGAGGCGCTCGGGGCGCTTGCGACGAGGCTGGAGACGCTTGCGCCCGGCGAGGCCCGTCGCGAGCTGGAAGCGGTGCGGGACTTCCTTCTGGGCGAGTTGTTGCCCCACGAGCGGGAAGAGCAGTCTTCGGCCTATCCGCTGCTGGTGGGACTGAACGAGGGCGAGGACCCGACGGGCCCGCTGATCCAGACTCACCACGAGATCGCCCGGCTGTCCCGTCTGTTCGCGCGCCTCATCGAACAGCTGCCGCCCCAGGGGCCCGAGCCCGAGGATTCACGGGACCTCAGGCGCGCACTGTACGGCCTGCAGGCGATCCTGACCCTTCACTTCGCGCAGGAGGACGAGCTCTACGACGCCCTGGCGGGCCACGGCAAGTAGTCGGCCTGCTACAATTCGGGTTCGTGAGCGCGACGGCTCGGGGCCAACCGAAGGACTTCCACCGTTACCACATCGGCACGGCTGAGGCGCCGCCGTTGGCGGGGGCGCCCGGGCGATTCAGCGTCAAGATCTCCACTGTTGCTTTCCTGAGGATGGCGGCGTCTCTGGTGGCGGATTCGCGCTCGCTCGGAGACCTGGCGGCCAACTTCGGCAGCCGGCCCTGCATCTACGGCGTATACGACGGGACGTTCGGCGGGTTGGAGGCGCGCGAATCGCTGTGCCGGGGCTGCCTCAGGTGCATGGTCGAGCATCCGGACGTGGCCCGCATCGAGGCCGATCCGCGTTACAAGCGGTTGGGCGACGGGTACTGGCGTCCGGAACAGGTGCTGACGATCTGGAACGAAGCGGCCACGGGAAAGATCCCGGTCCGGGGGATGGGGTACGGCGGGCCCTTCAAGGGGCCGGGGTTCGACAACATCTGGACGGACATGTCGGAGATCGTGCGGCCGACTCGGGACGGCATTCACGGTCGGGAGTACATCAGCACGGCCGTGGACCTGGGAAGCGAGCCGATGCCGCTGGGACCGGAAGTGGCGCCGCTGGAGCCCTCGGAGCCGATCGTGACGCTCCCGCTGCCGATCGTGTTCCGGGCCCTGCCGCGGCGCGTCATCGGGTCGCCGGCGCTGGAGGCGATGGCGGAGGCGGCGGGCACGGCGGGGACGCTGATCTTTCTCGGGGTCGGGGATTGCGACGAGTGGCTGGGGCGCCGGGCGCCGGAGCTGGTGCCGCTGGTGAACGGGCAGAATTGGTCCTCGCGAGCTTGGCCGTCCGGAATTCGCGTGATGGAATGGGACGTCACCCGGGAGGCGCTGTTGCCTCCGCTGGAGGCCACCTATTTGCTTCCGAAGGTCCTCTGGAGCTTTCGAGTCCGAATGGAGCCCGGGTTCGAGGACCGGGTGGTCGAGCTGGCACGGCGAGGCGCCACCTGCATCCGGCTGGAGGCCGACCTACACGGCAGCGAATGGGGCGCGGCCAGGCCCAGGCACCTGACGGAGCTTCTGCGTTCGGTGCACCGCCGGCTGGTCGCCGGCGCGCTTCGAGATCGCGTGACGCTGATCGCCGGCGGCGGTATCGCGGCGGCCGAGCACGTACCCAAGGCGATCCTCTGCGGGGCCGACCTGGTGTCGATCGACGCGGCGGCGCTGGTAGCGTTGCAGACCGAGTGGCAGGGCGAGTGGCGGGACCCCGGCCAGGACGGACCGGCCGTTCCCAGGCTGCCCGCGGGCTGGGCGGCGCAGCGGCTCTTGAACCTGCTCTGCGCCTGGCGCGACCAACTGCTGGAGATCCTGGGCGCGATGGGGTTGCGCGATGTGCGCCGGTTGCGCGGGGAGGTCGGCCGCGCGATGTTCGCCGACGAGCTGGAACGGGAGGTCTTCGAGCCGCTCTTCGGACGAAAGCGAGGCTCGGGTGGCTGAGCGACAGTCAGTCGCGGCCTCGTCGCCGGCCGCCCGGCAGAGGCACATCCAGCATATCCGGCGCGGACTCGAGACGATCTCCGCGGGCGCCTTCGACGTGCCCGACGCCGTTGGTAACCTGCGCTGGACCGAGGACCTGCTGCTGTCGACCTGGGAGCAAGCCGCCACCGGCAGACCGCCCGTCTCGGGCCGCGAGTTCCGGGTCGGACGCTCCGGCGGCGGCTTCGACCGCATCCACTTCCGCTTCCTACGGCCGGCGCCCGTGGGCCCGCCGGCCGTCGCGGCCGGCGACCTCGCGATCCCGCTGAACCGCCGCTCTTCGGGCCCCCGGATCGAGATCCCGCTGCCGGTGTATGGAGCCGGTTTCTCTTTTGGCTCCGTCAGCTTGCAGGTGATGCTGTCGCGCGCGCGCGCGGCCGAGCGACTTGGGAGTTACACGTCGACAGGGGAGGGGGGCTATCCGCTTCCGCTGGCCAAACACCGCGAGCGCGTTATCACGCAGGTCGCCACCGGCCTCTTCGGCGTGCACGAGGAGACCATCCAGTGGGCGCCCATCCTCGAGATCAAGTACGCCCAGGGAGCCAAGCCCGGGCTGGGCGGCCATCTGCTGGGCAACAAGGTCACGATGGACGTGGCCAACATGCGCGGCTCGGTGCCGTGGGTGAGCCTGTTTTCGCCCTTCCCGTTCCACAGCGTCTACTCGGTGGAGGACCACCGCAAACACGTCGACTGGCTGCGCACCGTGAACCCGCGGGCGCTGGTGAGCGTCAAGGTGAGCACGCCGACCGACGTCGAGATGGTGGCGGTCGGCATCTACCACGCCGGCGCGCATATCATCCACCTGGACGGCAGCTACGGCGGCACGGGCGCGGCGCCTGAGATCGCAAAGAAGAACATCGCGATGCCGATCGAGTACGCCATCCCCAAGGTGCACCGACAGCTGCTCGAGGAGGGGATCCGCGATGAGGTCGTGCTGATGGCCAGCGGAGGCGTCCGCACGGCCTGGGATGTGGCCAAGGCCATCGCCTTGGGGGCCGACGGCTGCGTCATCGGCACGGCCGAGCTGGTCGCGATGGGCTGCACGCAGTGCAAGAACTGCGAGCTGGGGCGGGGCTGCCCCTTCGGGCTGACCACGACGGACCCGGAGCTGTCGCAGCTCATCGAGCCCGACTGGGCCGCCGAGCGCGTGGTCAACCTCTACGAGTCTTGGAAAAGACAGTGGCGGGAGCTTCTCTGGAGGCTGGAGCTGGGCAACATCCGCCAGCTTCGAGGCCGCGCGGACCTGATGTTCCACGAGGAATATGAGCGAAAGTAGCGACCGGCTCCGAGAGTGTGCCGAGCGGCTGGTCGCGGCCAGAGGCAGCCTCGTGGAGGGCGTCCCCGCGCACGTGAAGCCGCAGGAGGCGGAGGGCGGCTGCGGAGTCCTGGGGCTGGCCTGCAGCGTGCCGATCGCCGGGCGCCATCTACTTCGGCCGATGCGTCAGATGTGCAATCGGGGCAACGGCAAGGGCGGCGGAATCGCGGCCGTGGGGCTCTCGGCGGCGCAGCTCGGCGTGGACGAGAAGACCCTCGCGGAGTCGTATCTGGTGCAGGTGGCGTACCTGGACCCGTCTGCCCGGGCGGAGGCGGAGCGCGACTTCCTCGAGCCCGCCTACGAAATCGGTCAGGCCGCCGAGGCGCCCTCGGTAGGCAACTACAGGGCGATCGCGGGGCTCGAGGTCGCGCCGCCGACCGTCTGGCGCTATTTCGCCAGGCCCCGGCCGGCCGTGCTCGAGGAGTTCGCCGCGCGCCACGGGCTCGAGGACTTGGCCCCCGACGAGATAGCCGACGAGTTCGTGTTTCAGGCCTCCTATCGCATTAACCGCGCCTTCTACGCTTCGCTGGGAGACAAGCGAGCGTTCGTCCTGTCCCACGGGAAGGACACGATCGTGATGAAGCTGGTGGGATATGCCGAGCAGGCCATCGAGTACTACCGGCTCCAGGACCTGCAAGCGCGAGTCTGGATCGGCCACCAGCGCTATCCGACGAAGGGCCGCGTCTGGCATCCGGGCGGCGCCCACCCGTTCATCGGCTTGCACGAGGCGCTCGTTCACAACGGCGACTTCGCAAACTACGCCAGCATTTGCGAGTACCTGGCGCAGCGAAACCTGGCGCCGCTGTTCCTGACCGACACGGAGGTGGCGGTCCTGCTCTTCGACCTGTGGAGCCGGGTCTACCGGTATCCGCTGGAGTACGTGATCGAGGCGATGGCGCCGACCACCGAGCGCGATTTCGACCTGCTGCCGCCGGAGAAGAAGCGGACTTACCGGCGACTGCAGCTTGCCCACGTGCACGGCTCGCCGGACGGGCCGTGGTTCTTCATCGTCGCGCGCAACGACGTGCGGGCCCGCTGCTGGCAATTGCTCGGCATCACGGACACCTCGATGCTGAGGCCGCAAGTCTTCGCGTTGCACGAGGGGCACGTCCAGATAGGCCTGATCGCCAGCGAACGGCAGGCCATCGATGCGCTGCTCGAGGAGGTGTCCGCGGCCGACGATCGGGTCAACCCGGTGGCTGACCTTTACTGGAACGCGCGCGGGGGCAGCCATACGGACGGCGGAGCCTT
>JACQFU010000126.1 GCA_016199905.1 Candidatus Wallbacteria bacterium | reverse complement strand
CTCCGCTGTCTCGACTGGAGCCGAGGGTCTTGGTTGGCCATCGTCGCCCCCCCGCACCTGCCGGACTTTGTCCGTCGCCCTGCGATGGGCGGGCCCTTCGCTAGGAATCGCCATTGTTTGCGCTGTAGACTGTTTCCCTGGGCCGCGCTTGCCGCGGGCTGTCTCGCGCCTTCGGCCCAGACTTTTCCATGACACTTTCGAAGCACTCGCAGGACGGCGTCACCTACCTGACGTCGGAGCTGATGTCTCGCGTTCCGGGCGTGAAGCACGCCTTCTCCACGCGAGTGGGCGGGGTCAGCCCCAAGCCCCACGACACCCTCAACCTCGGCTTCTACAGCCAGGACTGGAACGACAACGTCACGCTGAACTGGGATCGCTTCCTGGCCGCGGCGGGCGTCCAATGGCACGGCGTCTGGTACCAGAACCAGTGCCACGGAACCACCGTGCGCGAGGCGCCGGAGGTGAGCGGCTATGCCGTGCTGGGACAAGGGGATGCGCTCTGGACTCACGAGCCCGGCGTGGGGCTCTCCATCATCACGGCCGATTGCGTTCCGGTGCTGCTGGCCAGCCGCGACGGGCGCGTGGTGGGCGCCGTCCACGCAGGCTGGCGAGGGATGGTCGCGGGCGTCGTCGAGGCGACCTTCGCCGATCTGGCCCGAGGATGCGGAGTGAAGCCATCCGACCTGGTTGCGGCAGCCGGCCCGCACATCGGCGACTGCTGCTTCGAAGTGCGCGACGACGTGGCGGGCCCCTTCCGGAAGCGCTTCGGCGAGCAGGTGGTTCGCCGCGCCGGCGAGAGGACTACCGTCTCGCTGGCGGCCGTGCTCTCCAATATACTCGAAGGAGCCGGCATCCCCTCCGAGTCGATCGACATCGCCCCGGAGTGTACGGCTTGCAACCCGGAGTTGTTCTTCAGCTATCGCCGCGAGCAGGGCCGCGAGCGCGGACGGCTGGCCAGCGTCATCGGCAAAGACGCGCCAAAGCGCCCATGAGCGCGGCAGGAGGATCTTGAGGTGAGACTGGGCGTCAACATCGACCACGTCGCGACCGTTCGTCAGGCCCGCGGGGGCGTAGAGCCGGACCCCTTCGAGGCGGCCCGCGTCGTTGCTGCATCCGGAGCGCACGGCATCACGGTCCACATCCGGATGGACCGCCGGCATATCCAGGAGTCGGACATCGCCAGGATCCGCCAGGCCGAGCTGCTCCCGCTCAACATCGAGATGGCCGCCACCGAGGAGATGCAAGCCATCGCCACGCGTTACCGGCCTCACAAGGTCACACTCGTGCCCGAGCAACCCGGCGAGATCACGACGTTGGGCGGCCTCGATTGCTTCCGGGCGCCCGACGCCATCCGGCGCTTCGCGGCACTGGGAACGGAGTTCGGAATGGACGTCGCGGTCTTCATCGATCCCGATGCGAAGCAGATCGAGCAGGCCGCCGGCCTTGGCATCCAGGAGATCGAGATCCACACCGGCGAGTTTGCGAAGAACTGGCCCGACGCGCAGCGGGAGCTGGCCGGCATCGCGCACGCCGCCCGGACCGCAGCGGCGCTGGGAATGCGCGTCGCCGCGGGCCACGGGCTCACCGTGCGGAACGTCGTGCCGATCCTGGGAATCCAGGCCATCGAAGAGCTGAACATCGGTCACCACATCATCTCGCGGGCAATTTTTCGTGGACTGGAGGCGGCCATCCGCGAGATGCTGGAAACGATCGAGCGGGCTGCCTTCGGCGGTTCTCGCGCCAAGGAGTAGGGCCAAGGTCCGGGCATGGGCATCAACCTGTTGAAGCTCGCGGAGGACCTGACGCATCCGGACGAAGACATCCGGCTGCTGGCGATGCGCACGCTCTGCCGCCTCGACATGGCGTCGACGACGATGTCGAACCTGCAGCTGCTCCAGAAGATCAAGACCGATCTGGAGGACCGAATAGCGCGGGAAACCGGAGACGCGCAGTTCTTTGCCCAGAAGGCCTACGAGCATCTGAAGCCGAGCTTCGGATTCGACCCGCCTCCGCCTGCGAGGCCCCCGCCGAAAACCGAGGCTCCGGGCCCCGCTCGCCCCGAGACGGGCAGGGTCGCCGGGCATTCGGGCGCCACTGTGCGGCCCCAGACCCCGGTCGCCCCCCCGGCCGCGGAAGCCCCCGCGCGGCCTCTGCCTCCGCCGGGCCCGCTGCGAGTGAAGGACCCGGAAGCCATCGTACGAGCGTTGAAGGCGCTTTGCCAGCAGCCGGACCCGGCGCAGTACGCGGACCTTCTCGAGGTCCTGGCGCGCGCGACGGACCCGCGTGCGATCGCCTACGCCTTGCAGGCCCTGTCGGCCCTCGGCAGCGCCACGGACCTCCCCACGGTGTCGGCCTACTTCTCGCACGGGATGCCCGAGATCCGGGCCAACGCGGTGGCTGCCTACAGCCGCCTGGCGCCGCCGGCCGCGTTGCTGCCGGGGCTAGCGGGCGGCCTGAGCGGAGACAAGCCCGTGGAGCTGCTGCGCCGGGCCGCGCGCGATTCGAGCGCGCAAGTCCGGGCCAGAGTCGTCCAGGCCCTGGAGTACCAGGCCCATCCGCAGGTGCCGGACCTGCTCTCGAAGCTGTCCCAGGACACCGACACCGGAGTCGCCCAGGCCGCCGCGCGCGCCCTCACCCGCCGCCGCTCCCCGGTCGCGCCGCCGCCGCGGGCCGCGGTGCCTGCGCCTGCACCTGCGCCGGGGCCGGCCGTTCGGCCGCCGCCGGCGCCTGTCCTGCGCCCGCCGCCGCCCTCGGAGGCAGAGTCGTCCGCAGCCGGCGAGTCGGAGGTTCCGCCCAAGGTCCTGCGGCTGCGGGACATCGAGTCCGGCCAGCTCGCGACCGCCAAGCCCGAGGTGCTCGACGCGCTCGAGTCGGCCCAGGAGCCGATCGTCGTCTCCGCAGCTCTCTCCACACTGTCGGTCATCGGCTCGACGGACGACGTCGCCATGGTGCGGCGGTTCCTGGGCCACAAGAACGACAGGGTCCGGGCCAACGCTGTGGAGGCGATCGAGCGGCTGGGCACGGCCGAGCAGGTCCTCACGCTCGTCTCGCCGCTGGCCAACGACCGGGACAACCGCGTGCGAGGCAACGCGTTGAAGGCCCTCGGCAAGCACGAGCCCGCGAGCGTGCTGCCGCATGTGGAGTACATGCTTTCCAGCGCCGACGTCGACACGCGTGCCACGGCGCTCTTCGTGCTCGGAACATTGGACTCGGTCGATACGTTGGACCTTTTGAGTCGTGTGTCCGAAGACGAATCGGCCGATCTGCGCAGGAAGGCCGCGCCGCTGCTGGGGAAATGCCCGGCCGCGGGCGCCGAGCCGCTCCTGCAGAAGCTGGCAGCCGACTCCGATCCGGCGGTCGCCACGGCAGCGAAGTCGGCACTGGCCGCTCGCAAGCCGAAGGAGGCCGCCCGGCCGCGCGTCTCGCGGGCCGCGGAGGCCCCGGATCTTCCGCCGCGCCGCGACGGGACGCGTCCCTCCGGCGCCGCAACCGTCGTCGGGACAGCCGCGGAACCCCAGGCCCCGAACCCGCCCCCTCACGATCTGGACTTCGGCAAATTCGATCCCGAAAAAGACTCCGGCGAGCCCGCCGCGCCCACGGCGCTGGGCCGCGAAATGGACTCCGATCTTCGCGAGAACGCCCCGTCGCGACTGATGCTCGCTCCCGAGATGCAGGACGTCCTCGACGGTCTCTACGACCAGCTCTACGGCGCGCTCGAAGCGATGGGGCGGCGCATCTGGAAGAGCATCCGCTCCAACCTCATCAACGACGTGAAGCTGGTCGCCAACTCGCGCGCCGTGCAGAAGGCGGAGGGACTCCTGGAGGCTCACCTGGCGGAGGTGAGCAAGCTGGGGTTCCTGAAGGGACTCTTCAGCAAGCGCGAGGTCGAGCACAAGCGCGCGCAGGTCGACTTCCAGCTCTCGGAGGCCTACCGCAAGCTGGGCGAGCTGGCCGTGGAGCAGGCCCACCAAGGCGGAAGAAAGCACGCCGACCTGGCCGAGCACTACACCCGGGTCGAGCAGGTGTTCGCCGAGGTGCGAAAGCTCAAGGAAGGCAAGGCGTAGGGGCCGTGCCTCCAGAATCCTCTTGAACACGGTCCGGTCCGGCCTCTAGGCTCGCAGGCGAAGGCCGATGGCGATCAACCTCAAGAAGATCTGCAGGGACATAGCCCACCAGGACGAGGATATCCAGGTGATGGCGCTGACGACCATCGGCCAGCTCACGGCATCCTCGATCGAAGACCCGAACGACCTTCTGACTCTCAAACAGGCGTTGGACAAGGCGGCGGTCGAGGGCAATCCCGACATCGTCTTCCTGGCCCGAAAGGCGCTCAACAAGGTCGACGAGCTCGCCCGCCGGGTCCCCGCCGGGAGATTCGCGGCCGCGCCCGGCGAGTCGGCGCCGCCGGCTCAAGACGCGCCGGGC
>JACQFU010000125.1 GCA_016199905.1 Candidatus Wallbacteria bacterium | reverse complement strand
GCGATCGCCGCGGGCGAGACCGACGGGATGGTGAAGCTCATCTTCGACGCCAAGTACGGCGAGCTTCTCGGAGCCCACATCATCGGCCACGACGCCACCGAGCAGATCCACGAACTGGGCCTGGCCAAGACCCTGGAGGCGACCTACACGGAAATCCTCCACACGATCCACGCGCACCCCACTCTCTCGGAGGCCATCATGGAGGCCGCCGGAAACGCTTACGGAGAGGCCATTCACCTGTGAACGAATCCTCCAGCAGATCCCTGGCCGTCCTCGACCTCGGGCGGATGGCCTACCGGGAGTGCTGGGCCCTGCAGCAACGCTTCTTCGAGCTCCGCTCGGCGAAACGCTGCGGCGATCTTCTGCTGCTGGTGGAGCACCCGCCGACGGTCACCCTGGGCCGCAAGGGCGCGCGCTCCAACTTGCTTCTCTCGCAGGAGCGCTACGTATCTCGCGGCATCGAAGTGGTCGAGATCGATCGCGGAGGCGACGTTACGTTTCACGGCCCCGGACAGCTCGTGGGTTACCCGATTCTCGACCTGGCCGAGTTGCTTCCCGACCTCCACGGCTACGTCCGGGCGCTGGAGGACGTGATGATCCGGGTCGCGGACAGCTACGAAGTGGCAGCTGCGCGTCTTCAAGGACTGTCGGGCGCCTGGGTGAGCCAGGACGGCGCCGTCGAAAAGCTCGGCGCCATCGGCGTGAAGGTGAAGAACTGGATCACGATGCACGGGTTCGCTCTCAATGTGAACACGGAGCTCGAGGGCTTTGCGACCATCGTTCCCTGTGGCATCCAGGGCAAAGGAGTGACGAGCCTGGCCCGACTGCTGGGACGACGGCTCGATATGGCCGAAGCGCGCCGCCGGACGCTCGCGTCCTTTTGCGAGGTCTTCGGCATGCGATCGAGGCAGGCGCCCGGCGTGGCCGAGCTGCTTTCCGCGTGTGACTGGCCGGCGGGCGCCCCCCCGGAGGAAGCCCGGCCAGCGCTCAGTCCGGGAGGCGGGCTCCGGTGAGATCGGTCCGAACGAAGAGCCCGCCTCTTGCCACGAAGGCCGTGAAGCCGGCGTTGCGCGGTTTGACGCGGCCTCAGCTTCACGAGCTTCATTACCTGATGCTGCTCAACAGGGCCTTCGACGACCGCATTTCGGCGCTCTACCGGCAAGGCAAGATCTCGGGCGGGGCCTTCGGCAGCCGCGGCCAGGAGGCGTGCTCCGTGGGCAGCGCTTATGCGCTCGAGGAGCATGACGTGGTCGGTCCGATGATCCGCAACAGCGGCGTGATTCTGACGCGCGGGCTGCCGATTCGGAAGTTCTTCGCCAATTACCTGGGGCGGGCGACCAGCCCCACGGGCGGGCGGGACGGGAACACGCACCTGGGCGACCTCTCGCTCGGCATCGTGGCCCCGATCAGTCACCTGAGCTCGCTCATACCGGTGCTGGCGGGTGTGGCGCTCACGTTCAAGCTTCGCGGCGAGAAGCGCGTCGCGATCACCTGGATCGGCGACGGTGGAAGCAGCGTGGGCGACTTCCACGAGGGCCTGAACCTGGCTTCCGTGATGAAGCTGCCGTTCGTGCTGGTGCTGGAAAACAACCAGTACGCCTACTCGACTCCGACCTCGATGCAGTGCGCCGCGTCGAAGTTCAGCGACAAGGCCGCCGGCTATGGAATCCGAGGAGTGACTGTCGACGGAAACGACGTTCTGGCGGTCCATCACGCCGTGAAAGACGCCGCGAATCGCGCGCGCAGTGGCGATGGGCCGACGCTGATCGAAGCCGTCACGATGCGGATGAAGGGCCACGCCGAACACGACGACGCGGGGTACGTCCCCACGGCGCTCCTGGCCGAGTGGGCGAAGCGAGACCCCATCGAGCGCTTCCGCCGGCTGCTGCGATCCAGGCGGCTGCTCACGGAAGAGGAGGATAGGGCGACGGAAGACCGCGTGGCCCGCGAGATCGAGAAAGCCGTGATGGAGGCGCTGTCCGACCCCTTTCCGGATGGACCCACGGCGCTGGACGGCGTGTACGCCGAAAGGAGCGAGGATCGTGGTCCGGCCTGATACTGGAACCCGAGCGGCGTGGGCGTCTCACTCCGAGGGCCGGTCAGCCGAAAGCGAGTCTCCCGAGCTGCCCACGTACATTCAGGGCATCACGGAGGCGCTTCGCGAGGAGCTGGAGCGAGACCCGTCGGTGTTCCTCATCGGCGAGGACATCGGCACCTACGAGGGCGCGTTCAAGGTGACGAAGGGGTTCCTGCAGCAGTTCGGGCCCAGGCGCATCCTAGACACGCCGATCAGCGAGTCGGCGATCGTCGGCGCGGCCACGGGCGCGGCATTGATGGGGATGCGGCCGGTCGTGGAGATGCAGTTCATCGATTTCATCAGCTGCGCCTGGAACCAGATCGTGAACATGGCCGCGAAGATCCACTACCGCTGGGGGCGCGCCGTCCCAATCACCATCCGGGGGCCGAGCGGTGGTTACACCCACGGAGGACCTTTTCACTCCGAAAATCCGGAGGCCTGGTTCTGCCACGTCCCGGGGCTCAAAGTCGTGGCGCCGTCCACCGGCTGGGACGCGAAGGGTCTGCTGAAGTCGGCGATCCGCGACGACAATCCAGTCCTGTACCTGGAGCACAAGTTCCTCTATCGCCGCATCCGCGGTCCATTGCCCGGGCCGGACGTGACCGTGCCGATCGGCGTGGCGGAGGTGAAGCGCCCCGGAGCCGACGCCAGCGTCATTACCTACGGCAGCGGCGTTCACCTGGCGCTAGAGGCCGCGGCCGCGCTGGCTGCGGAGGGCCACGACGTCGAAGTGCTGGACCTGCGCACGCTGCGACCGCTGGACCGCGCGGCGATCGTCGCCACCGTCGAGCGCACAGGCAAAGTGCTCGTGCTGCACGAGGCGCACCTCACGGGCGGACTGGGAGGCGAGGTGGCGGCGCTCATCGCCGAGCATGCCTTCGAACGACTCGACGCGCCCGTGATGCGCCTCGCCGCCGCCGACACCCCCGTCCCCTACAGCGATCCGTTGGAGCAGCAGGTGCTGCCCGACACGGCCCGCGTGACGTCGGCGCTGAGGACCCTCCTGGATTACTGATCTCATGCGAAGACACGACGCCACTCTCTGGACGCCGCAGGAGCGCGCGGTCCTCGACGCGCTTCAGGAGCCCGAGCAGATTCAGGCCTACCTCGACTCCATCCCGTACAACGACGAGGTCACTTGCCGATCTCCACGGCGCGTCATGCGCGACCGCAAGGCCCATTGCATGGAGGGCGCGCTCTTCGCGGCGGCCGCGTTTGCCCACCATGGACAGTCACCGCGCTTGATCGACTTGAGAGCGGCGAAGGGAAAGGACGACGATCACGTCATCGTCGTCTTCGAACAGTCGGGCAGCTGGGGCGCCGTGGCCAAATCGAACTTCACGGGATTGCGTTTCCGATGTCCGGTCTACAGGAATCTTCGCGAGCTGGCCATGTCGTATTTCGAGGATTACTACAACCTGGAGGCCGAGCGAACGCTCCGAAGCTACAGCCGCCCTCTGCGACTGAGCGATCGGGCGTTTCCGGGTTGGCGCACAGCCGATCGAGAACTCGACGTCATCGGCGAGCGGCTCGACGCCATCGCGCACGTCCCACTTGTGACGCCGCCGCAGATCCGGCGCTTCAAACCGGTCGACAAGCGGCGCTACGACGCGGGCTTGATGGGCTCGAACCCCGCCGGATTGTTCGGAAACAAGGGGTAACGGGCCAGGGGAAGGCCAGGGCCCTCGACCTGTTATCGCGCCATCACCAGGTCGCCGCCGATCGCGTCGTCCGGAGTGCTCTCGGCGCGGGGAGCGAACGTCTGCTGGGCGGGCGCCACGACCGGATGCGACATCACCAGCTGGCTGTCGAAGCGGTCCTGCAGCGCCTCGGAGTTCTTCTTTGCGGCGGCCTCTCGGGAAGCGGCGTCGGACTGCGGCGCCGAGTCGGAGCCGTGGACCGCAGGCTTGCCGGAGCCGTCCAGGTCGTCGGCTTTGCGGTGAAGCCAGGCGACGGCGCCCTGGTCGATGCGGCCCGTGATGCCGTGGTGGCCGATGAAGTTTGCGATCTGGGTGCCCACGAGGCCGCCCACGATGCCGCCGGCCACTCCGCCCAGGACGGGGATCGGGATGAGCACCTGGCCAATCACGCCGCCGATACTGCCGCCGACGAGGGCGCCGGTGTCGCGGGCGGGATCGACCTGCCGCATGCTCTGGGCCAGAGCGCCCTTCAAGCTGGGCTTGCCGTGCGCGACGCTCGTACCGAAGTTGGAGCCCAGGAGGTAGCACGAGTAACTGAGGATGGGCCGAGCCACGAATCCGGCGACGGGGCCGAACGGGCCCATCGTGCCGGCCAGCGCCGACTGGGCCGCGGCGCCCAGGGCGTCGCCCGCGAAACCGGCGGCAAGGCCGCCCGCAATGGCGCCCGGCTCGAAGGCATGGGCCAGCTTCGACGGGCTGATGTGGCCACCGGTGGCGAGCTCGCGATTGAGCTCGATGGTGACGGGCCCGATCAGGGAGCCGACGAGATTGATGGGGGAGGTGGCATTGCGGAGCGATGCCCGAATGTTGGCGCCCATGTTGAGAGGCTTGATGCTGGCCGCGGCGGCGGCGCGGGGGCTGGAGTGCACGCTGTAGTCGGTGGCGTAGAAGCGACCTTCGCGATAGTTGGTGCGAACCTGACCGGCGATACGGCGGGGATTGGCCGCGGCGACCGCACGATTGACGGTGCTCTTGACGGTCGAGGAGATCGGCGCCAGGCGGCTCGGCGTCGCGAGCGTCTCTGCCCGGGCAACAACGGCCTCCTCCGCAGGAGCAACCGGGATGTCCATCGCGGGCTCCAGCTCTTGCGCCTGCGCGGGAATCAAGCCCGAAACCAGCATCGCCGTCAGGACCCATCGTCTCAGGTGGTTCATCGTGCTCACGTCCACTCCTATGCGACCCGGGCGGCGGGGTTTGGACTTTTTCACGGGCGGCCGCTAGAATGCCCGCGTCCCGTATCCTCCCGGAACCCAGGAGCAGCGAATCCGTCTATGATCACCGATCTCGTGATGCCCCAGATGGGCGAGAGCGTCGCCGAGGGCACCGTCACCAAGTGGTACGTGAAGGCCGGAGAGGCCGTCCAAAAGGACCAGACCGTACTGTCGATCAGCACCGACAAGGTCGACGCGGAAATCCCGGCGCCCGTGGCGGGAGTCGTTTCCGAGATCCTGATCGGGGAGGGTTCAAAGGTGAACATCGGAACGGTGCTCGCCCGCATCGATTCCGAGGCCTCGCCCGGCGCGGCAGCCCCAAAACCGGCAGCCAAGGCGGTGCCAGCCCCCGCAGCGACGCCCGCCGAAGCTCCCCCTTCCCCGGCGCCTGCGCCTGCGCCCGCGGTCGTCTCCAAACCTGCGGCTCCGGCTCCGCCTTCGGCGCCGGCAACCCGTGCGGCCTCGGGCGAAAGGCGAGGGTTCTACTCGCCCCTGGTGCTGAGTATCGCCCGGGTGGAAAACCTCACGATGGAGGAGCTGGCTTCGATTGCCGGCAGCGGGACGGGCGGACGCGTACAGAAGAAGGACGTTCTGGCCTTTGTGGAGGCCCGCAAGGCCGGCACGAGCCGGGCGCCTGCCGCCCCGCAGCCACAGTCCTCGGCCGACAGCGCTTCTGCACCGGCTTCGGCCCCCGTGGCGGCCGGCCCGGATGTGGAGATCCAGGCGATGGACGGCATGCGCCGCGCGATCGCCGAGCACATGGTCCGCAGCGTGCACACCTCTCCACACGTCACGTCGTTGCACGAGGTGGACATGACGCGGATCGCCCGATTCCGCGAGAAGATGAAGGCCCAGTTCCAGGCGCGCGAGGGCTACAACCTCACCTTCACGCCGTTCTTCGTGGCTGCGGCCGCACGCGCGCTGCGGAGCTTTCCTGCGGTGAACGCGAGCATCGAGGGAACCAACATCCTGCTGAGAAAGAGGATCAACATCGGTGTGGCAGTGGCGCTGGAAGGGCAGGGTTTGATCGTTCCGGTCGTCAAGAGCGCCGATACCATGAACCTGGTCGGTCTGGCTCGAGCCGTCAACGACCTGGTGACTCGCTCGCGGGCGCGCAAGCTGGTCCCAGACGACGTCGCCGGCGGGACCTTCACGATCACCAACCTCGGCAGCGCCGGCAGCCTCACGGGCACGCCCATCATCAATCAACCGCAAGTGGCGATCATGGGCGTGGGCGCGATCAAGAAACGACCGGTCGTGATCGACGACGCCATCGCAATCCGGGAGATGATGTTCCTCAGCATGAGCTACGACCACCGGTGGGTGGACGGGATGCTGGCCGGCCGGTTCCTGAGCGCCGTGACGGAAAACCTGGAGAAGATGGAGCTGGAGGGCATTCTTTGATGAGTCGGCACGCGGGAGATCGGACCACGGGGGGCGGGACGGCCGGCGAGCTGGCGCGACCGGAGTGGTTGCGGGTGCAAGCGCCTCAGGGAGAGGTCTTCGAGAGCGTGGCGGCAGCGGTCCAGGGGCTGCAGTTGCACACGGTTTGCCAGAGCGCCCACTGCCCGAACCAGGGCGAGTGCTGGGGGCGCGGCACGGCGACGTTCATGATCCTCGGCAACGTGTGCACGCGGAGCTGTGGGTTCTGCGCGGTAAAGACGGGACGGCCGGCTGAGCTGGACCCCGACGAGCCGCGTCGCGTGGCGGAGGCCATCGGACGAATGGGTCTGGGCTACGTCGTGATCACGAGCGTGAATCGCGACGAGCTGCAGGACGGCGGGGCGTCGGTGTTCGCCGAGACCATCTGGCAGGTGCGCCGCCGCCGGCCCGGCTGCCGGGTGGAGGTGCTGGTCCCCGACTTCCGCGGCGACGCGACGGCGTTGGCCGTGGTGATCGCGGCCGCGCCCGACGTCCTCAACCACAATACCGAAACGGTCCCGCGACTCTATTTGCGAGTGCGTCCGCAGGCGATCTACGAGCGTTCGCTGGAGTTGCTCGCGCGGGCCGCTGCCGGCGGCTCTCACACCAAGAGCGGACTGATGCTGGGGCTGGGCGAACGGCCCGGCGAGGTGCTCGAGGTGATGAGGGACCTTGCGGACCGGGGCTGCAAGATCCTGACGCTGGGGCAGTACCTTCGCCCCGGTCCGGAGTATCTGCCGATCGAGCGTTACGTCACGCCCGCCGAGTTCGCCGAGCTGCGCCAGGCTGCTCTGGAGATGGGCTTCGAGCACTGCGAAGCGGGCCCGCTGGTGCGCAGCTCCTACCGCGCGGAGAGCCACACCAGCCCCGAAGTCTGAAGCGCCTACCCACGGGCAACGCGGGCGGGCGCCGGGGCGGGGCGTTCTTCCGTCATCTTCAGGAGCTTCTCGAGCACCTCCAGCACGCAGGCCTTCAGGCTCTTGAACCCGTACAGATGCAGGTTGCGCAGCACCACCGAGTGCTCCCCGGCCAGCTTGCGGGCGCTTCGGCCGAACTCCGTGCGGTTGTAGTGGAGCAGGATGAGTGCCCTGAGTCCCTGCTGCAGGCGCGTGCGGACCAAGGCGAGGGTCTTGTCCGGGTTGACGTAGTTGGCTGGAATCCACTCGCCTACGAAATGGAACTCGTCTCCCATGCTGACGAAGTTGGGATGATCGCCCATCTGCTTCTCGTTGCCGCCGACCACGAATATCCGGGGCGGAGTGGAGTATCGGGCCCTCATGCGTTGCGGCAAAGTGGAGTCAGTCGCTCCTCCGAGGTCGATGCCCAGGCGGTGGGCCTCGAATTCGAGGCGCTCGGATAGAGAGTCCAGCTCCGCTTGGGGGATGTCGCTGCCGTGCATCGCGGCCTCTTCCAGGAGCGTCTTGGCGGTCCGGAGGCCGTCCTCGTCGCGGGCGTGGATGTAGCTGCGGGCCAACTCCATCAGCAGGGCCGCCATGTTCGCCTCGCGGTCGGGCATCAAGCCGTAGAGCTCCAGGCACTCCTTGCGGCGCTCCAGCGCGTCGAGGACCTCCCCGGTGCAGGAGTCGTCCAGCAGCGCTTCCTCCAGGTCCGAGTAGAACTCCTGATCCATGCAGAGCTGCTTGAGCTCCGTGTAGGTCTGCAGGCCGACCCTGCCATCGGCGAGCGCGTTCTCCGCCCGAAGCTTCAGCGACAGCGAGTCGCGGCGGTCGGGCTTCTTCAGGAAGAGCGCCATCAGCCCCTGGGCCAGCTCCAGGGTCTTGCCGGGCTCGCCGTGCCCCAGCAGCTCGCGGCCGATGGAGATACCGTCGGTGGCGTTCTTCACGTGAGTGAGATCCAGGCGCATCAAGTAGGTACGCGCCGCAGTCTCGTCGACCGTCCGGAGCAACCTGTAGAGGTTGAAGCGCTCCGCAAGAGACCAGTTCTGGGCGTCCTGGGCCTGGGCCAACAGGTTGAGGGCCTTGGCCACCTCCTGACGGGCGCCTCGCCCCATCAGCAGCGCCTCCGCCAGGTAGGCTTTGATGCGCGGCTCGATCCGGCTGCGGGTGCGCATCTTCATCGCCTTGAGCGAGCGATGCGCCATCTCGAAGAGCTCGGCGGCGCGCTCGGGCTCGCCGTCCTCCAGGTGCAGCACGCCCAGCGCATAGGCGCCATTGATGCTGAACCCGACCCCCGAGGCGACAGCCTTCTGAAAGGAGCTCTTGGCCTCGGAGCGGCGGTCGCGGCGCTGGCCTTTTTGCAGCGCATTGATCGAGGTGAGTCCGAGGTAGCACAGGCCGATGTCGCACCAGATGACGGCCTTCTGGCTGTCGCTGGGGTTCCACTGCAGCCCCTCGGTGAAGCGGGCTATCGCCTCTTCCCAGTCGCCCGCCTTCTGCTCGTATTGCCCCAGCTTGCGGTAGACGCGCACGGCGAGCTGACCCAGCCGCTTCATCAGGACCTGGCGGCGCGTGATGGCGTCGAGCAGCGACCGCGCGTCTTCCAAGCGATTGTCCTTCATCCACTGGTCGGCGTGCGTCAGGTAGGTGCCCACGAGGTCGGCGGCCAGCTGTTCGCACTTCTGGCTCTGTTCGACTCCCAGTCCTCGCTCCAGATACTCGAGAGCCGACTCGACGTCGCCGCAGTCGCTGAAGGCCAGGGCCAGCGGCGCCAGCAAGTGGGGAGCAATATCCGGGTCCGACACCAGCGCTGCGAACAGCGGCAGCCGGGTCATCTCCAGCGCCTTCTCCTTGTGGCCCTGCTCGAGGAGCGCCTGAACGTGGCCGTAGAGCTCCCAACGGGCCGAGGCCGGATCGGGGGGCTCCTTGAACCGGACCTGCAGAAGCTCGGCGGCAAACCCGGCGTGGAAGTAGCTGCGGCTGCGGCCCGGATTGAGGTGGAGGACGTCCTCGACCAGGGCGGTCACGCGCTCTCGCGTCGTCCCCTCCCGGCCGTTTGCAGTGAGCAGAATGAGCTCGACAAGATGCCGATCCAGCTCAGACTCCACCGCGCCTCCGTTCGTCACCTCGCTCGTCGAGTCTAGCACGGATCGCGAGGGCCGAAGCGCGCTCGTTGATCGGCCACGGGGCGGCTGCTATGGTCGCGCCAGGATAATTTCAAACCCCTTCGTTCAAAGGAGCGTAGATGGGGGTGAATGAAGACCACGCGAGAGAAGAACGGGACACGCTCGATCGTCAGGATGCGCGGCGAGCGGTGGGCGGCGACCGGGATGCGTTCCGGCAGCTGGTGCAGCGCCACCAGGACCGCGTGTTCAACCTCGCGCTGCGCATCCTGCGAGACCGGGAGGACGCCCTGGAGGTGGCCCAGGACACGTTCCTGCGAGCCCACGAAAAGCTGCATCAATACAAGGCGGAGCACCGCTTCTGCAATTGGCTCTACCGGATCGCCCAGAACCTCGCGATCGGGCGGCTGCGGACCCGCAAACCCGAAAAGGCCGGTTCGGATGCCGGCGAACTGCCCGACCTGGCTCCGGGACCGGAGGACGCCGTCGGTCGCCGAGAGCAGCTCGCCAGCGTCGATCGAGGGCTCGCGGGACTGCCGGAGAAGTACCGCACGACGTTGCTCTTGCGGCACCAGGAGGGATGTTCGCTGGCCGAGATCGCGTATGTCCTGGACGTGCCCGTCGGCACGGTCAAGTTCCGCCTGCACCAAGGCTATCTGCTGCTGCGAGGCCGCCTGCGCCTGAACGACACGCCATGAACTGCACCACCGCGCGAGACGAGTTCTCCGAGCTGCTGGCCGAACAGCCCGACGCCCGGCCGGCAGGCTCGCTCGCGGCGCATCTGGACGGCTGTACAGCCTGCGCGGCGGAGCTGGATCACCTGCGCTCGGCGTTGGCCGGCATCGGCGCGCTGGCGGTCTGCGCGGCCCCCGCCGGGTTCACGGACCTGGTGATGGGGAAGCTGGGCGCGGGGCCGAGTCTCCTGGAGCGGCTTCGCCACAGCTGGAAAGGCGCGGCGGTGGCGGCGGCCGTGGCCGGCGTGCTGGCCATCGGATCTTGGGCCCCCCGCGGCGACAAGCCGCTACCGGCGATGCAGCCGTCCCCCCCTGCCGCCGCGCGGAGCGTGGAGACCCCGGCGGGCCGGGCGGCGACTGCGCCGACGAGCGCGCCGGCCACGCTGGCGTCGTCGAGCGTCTCGGACGCCTCGAGCCACGCCTCCCCGACGGCCCGGCGCCACGCGCCGCCTCCCGCCGGCCCCCGCACCGAAGCGGTGGAGGGCAACCGCGACGGCCGTCCGGTGGAGTCGCCTGCCGACGCCGGCAACCTCGATCGTCCCCTGGACGGTCCTCGTCCTTGAAACCACACGTACCCTACCTCGAACCGATACAAAGGAGGAACTGGATGAACTGGATGAAGACACTGGCGGGCACCCTCGCACTCGCGGCGCTCTGTCTGGCACCCGTGGCGGTCGTGGCCGGCGACGATCCGAAACCGACGATGGCCCCGCTCCCGGGCTTCAGCGCGGACAATCCGTATGCCAAGGAGCTGCCCGCGGCCAAGCAGGCCCAGAGCGACGCGCTGGCCAAGCTCAACGGCGTGATTCAGAACGACCCGTTCAACTTCGACGCGCAGATCGAGGCCTACTACACCTACGCCGCCGCGCAGGCGCGCTACGATACGCTGCTGCAGCTCGCGCAGGACTGGGAGAAGCAGAACAAGGGAACGCTCTCGGGCAAGGTGTTGAGCCTGGACATGGATGCCATCCTTCCGCGCGATGCCGAGCCCGCCAGCGCCGCGGCCG
>JACQFU010000149.1 GCA_016199905.1 Candidatus Wallbacteria bacterium | reverse complement strand
AGCGCGGATTCATCCTCCTCTACCATCCGCGAACGGGGCAACTGGAGCCCGCGATCGTGCGCAAGATGGAGAAGGGAGACCTTTCCGACACCGTCAGCATGACCGTGGCCCTCCACGCGGCGACGGAGCGGAAGCCCGTGCTGCTCGACGACTTGACGGCAAGCGCCCGCTTCAAGGGGGCCGTCTCCATCGAACGGGAACGCATCCGCTCGATCCTGGCCGCGCCCCTGATCGGCGGTCGCGACGTGCTGGGCGTGGTCTACCTCGACAGCCAGATGAAGAGCCGCAAGTTCGACGCGGCCGACCTGGAAATCCTGGAGGCCTTCTGCCGTCACGCCTCGGGAGCCGTGCGGAACGCCTACGAAAAAGATCAGTTGCGGCGCGATCTGTTCCGATTGCGCGCTCTGGAGGCCGAGCGGGATCAGACCGAGTACGGTGCCGAGCAGATCGTCGGTTCGAGCACGCCCATGGAGGAGACTCGCCGGCAGATCCAGGCGCTGGGCGGAGAAGAGGTGACCACGCTCATTCTGGGAGAGAGCGGAACGGGCAAGGAGCTGGTCGCCCGAGCCATCCACGCCGCTTCCGTCCGGCGGGAGAGACCGTTCGTGGCGGTCAACTGCATGGCCCTGAGCCCGACGCTAGTGGAGTTCCTCGACGAGATCGGCGAGCTGTCCCAGGACCTGCAGGTCAAGCTGTTGCGGGTGCTGCAAGAGCACCGTTTCGAAAGAGTGGGCAGCGGCAAGACGATGGAGGTCGATCTTCGGATCGTGGCGGCAACCAACGCGGACCTGCAGAAGCTGATGGCCGCGGGAAAGTTCCGCGAGGACCTCTACTACCGGATCAACGTGTTCACGATCCGGCTGCCGGCGCTGCGAGAGCGCAGAGAGGACGTGCCGGCGCTGGCGGAGCACTTCATCGCGTACTTCGAATCCCGGCGGCACAAGGGCATCCGCAGCCTGGCCCACGAAGCGCTGGAAGCGCTGGTGAACTACGATTGGCCTGGAAACATCCGCGAGCTCCGAAATGTGATCGAGCGCGCGTTCGTGCTGGAGACCTCCGACCGCATCACGGCCTCCAGCTTGCCGGCGGAGCTGACGCGCTTCCGACCGCCGGCCGCCCGCTCTTCGCGAGCCCCGGCCGGGGGCTACACGATCGGCGAACGCGACCTGGCGAAGGCGCGCGAGGCCTTCGAGAAAGCGTTCATCCTCCACTCCCTGGCCCGCCACGAGCTGAACGTCACCGCCGCCGCCGAAGAGATGGGCGTCCCGCGCAAGAGCCTCTACAGGAAGCTGGAGGCCTTCGGCGTCGACCTGGCCCGATTGCAGGCCGACCAGGAGAAGGAGGAGCGCGACCAGATCCTGGCCTCGCTCCGCCGCAGCGGCGGGAACGTGACCGCCGCCGCCACGGACCTGGGGATGCCGCGGGCGTCGCTGTATCGCAAGATGGAAGCGTACGGGATCGATTCGAAGCGGTGCGTGTGAGCGCCGCGCCGGCTTCGGCCCGGCGGCCCGGACGTCCGGCCCGCGGGTGTCCGTGACGCGAGATGGACGTCCGGACTGGGTCGCGGACGGCCATGGACGGACACTTCGAGCCATCCGGGCCGCTCGCGGGAATTCCGGCAACCAGGGCAGCCCAGCCGGGAAGCTCAGGTTTCATCGGCGAAAAGGACGAGGCAGCCGCGCTCTTGGCGGAAATTCGAAGACTCGGTCGAGGATCTGGCACGGACCTTTCATAGTGAGCTGACGTATTGCCCCCTGAGGGGCAAGGGCAGGATAGGGCCGGTGAACACCGGCCCCTTTTTTTTTCCCGAAAATTTGCCGGGAGCCAGGGAGCCGATCGGCACCGGTGCTAAGATGCGTGAAAGACGGCCGCGGCCGCCGGGAGCGTGGGAGGATGCCTGACTACAAGACCGTCGAGTCGGTGATGCACCGGCACGTGAGCCGGCTGATGGCCTTTCCCAACGTGGTCTCCGTCGGGATCGGCTACCGCCAGCAGGGCGGTGAGGAGACCGAGGAGCTGTGTATCAGCGTCGGCGTCGAGCGCAAGCTGGCCGCCGAGGATCTCGGGCCAGAGGGCCTGCTGCCGTCATCGCTGGAGGGAGTGGCCGTCGACGTCGTGGAGACAGGAAGCCTGGAGGCGATGTGATTCGCAATCCCTTGAAGGATGCCGCGCTCGCCTACGCACTGGCCGACGCCCGCGAGCGCTTGATGCCTGCCGACGCGTCCATCACGAGCGCAGGCATCGGCTTTGCGCGCAAGGGCGGAGCGGACACCGGCGAACTGTGCGTTCAGATCGGCGTGGAAAGAAAGCTCGCCCTGGAGCAGATCGAGCCGGGACTTCTTCTGCCGCGCAGCATCCAGGCTCCGGCGGCGCAGGTTCGCGTGGACGTGGTACCCACCGGCGTCCTGCAGCGCCAGGACCAGGCAGACCTGCGGCAGCGCGTGCGGCCCGCTGTTCCGGGCTACAGCATCGGCCACGTCGCCTGCACGGCAGGCACTCTCGGAGCGGTGCTGACCGACCGGCGCCGCAGGCGGTTCATCCTGAGCAACAACCACGTGCTGGCCGACGAGAACCGGGCCAAGGAGGGCGACGCGATCCTGCAGCCTGGCCCGGCCGACGGGGGCGACGCGGAGTCGGGGGTCATCGGCCGGCTGCAGAGCTTCGTGCCGCTCAGCGAGGAAGGCGTCAACTTCGTCGACTGCGCGCTGGCTGCGGCGGAGCGGGACCGCGACCTGCTGCCCCAGGTCCACGGCATCGGAACGATCGTGGGCGTCGGCGCGCCCCAGCTCGGGATGGCGGTCCGGAAGTGCGGCCGCACGACGGGCATCACGACTGGACGCATCCGCCGTGTCGCCGTGACCGCGCGCATCCACTACGGCTGCGGCGTGCTGCTGTTCAGCGGACTGGCCGAGACGAACCCTATCAGCGCCCCCGGAGACAGCGGCAGTTTGATCGTCGACAGTTCCAACTGCACGGTGGGACTTCTGTTTGCCGGCAGCGCCTACTCCACGCTGCTCTGCTCGATCGAGTCGGTCGTGGAGGCGCTGGAGCTGGGCGAAATGGCGTGGTATTAGGGTTGACTTTCGCGGCACCGGCGAGGTATCAAGCCAAGCCGTCCGGAGGTACGCCGTGTCCGATCTCAGCGCCGAAATGCGCCTCTTCACGCTCGATGAGGCCAACGACTTGATCCCCAGGCTCTCGGGCCTGATGGAGCGCGTACAGCGCAAATTCCTCGACCTCAAGACCGAGTTGAACGACTCCCGTGGGGTCACGCTGGAGGAGCAGCTCGAGGGCCGGCGCCAGGACCCCGTGGTCCTGGAGATGCTGACCTCGCTAAACGAGCTGATCACCGAGATCGAGGGGCTGGGCTGCCACTTCAAGGGCGTCGACCTCGGCCTGGTGGACTTCCCGGCGCTCATTAACGGAGAGGTGGCCTACTACTGCTGGCAGCACGGCGAAGCCGAGATCGGTTTTTGGCATGGCCTGGAGGATGGCTTCACGGGCCGCCATCCCATCGAGAGCTGCGAGCACCTGAGCGCCCGTCACCTCAACTGACCCTTCGAGTCCTCTGAAGATGAGCGTCATCGATCTGTCCTACGCCAAGGGCAAGCAATCCGAGCAGGAGCAGAAAGAGGTCGTGCTGGCCGTGGCGACGCGCGGCTGGGGCTGGGGCTGGGCGCTCTACGAGAACGACCAGCCGGCGACCTGCGGATTTTTTCGCGTCCCCGACCACGACGAGGGGCACCCTCTCACGCACGCGAAGAAATGTGTGTTGGCCTTCGGCGAATTGATCCACGTGGGTCAACGCCACCGTTTTCAGGCGCTCGTCACGGACCAGAAAGACCACTCGGTGCCCGCGGCGTCGCTCTTGCCCATCCTTTGCGCCATGAGCAACGCCGCGTATGCCGAGGCCGACCGCGACTGGCTGGATCAGATCGGGCTCAAGCGCAAGGAGCTCGGACCGTGGGCCACCGTCTTCCTCGGCAAGCCGCCCGAAGACGAGACCGTGACGCAGTCCCTGGGCCTGGGCAACTGGTGGGTGCGGCGGCGCAAACTGCAGCGGGGTCAACTGTAGGAGAGCCGGCCTGCCGCCGTGCCACGGCGAACAGCGACGTTCAGGCGACTGCGGTGCGCCGCTCTACGACGTCTCGGGGAAGATGCTGAAGTTGAGCACCAGCAGACGCGGCTCGGTCATCTCTTCCATCGTGTAACGCAGACCCTCGCGGCCGAAGCCGGACTGCTTCACGCCGCCGTAGGGCATCTGGTCGGCCCGGTACATCGGGAAGTCGTTGGCGATGACGCCGCCGACCTCCAGCTCCTGGAAAGCGCGCCAGATTCGCGGCAGGTCGCGCGTGAAGACGCCGGCCTGGAGACCGTAGGCGGAGTCGTTGACCCGCTCGAGAGCTTCTCCGAAGTCCTTGTAACGCTCCAGGAGAACGACCGGGCCGAAAACCTCTTTGCAGCTCACCTCCATCTCGGGGCGAGCCTCCTCGATGACCGTGGGGGCGAGCATCCGGCCGTTGCGTTCCCCGCCGCAGAGCAGCTTGGCACCGCCCTGGCGGGCGCGCTCGATCCAACCGTGGATGCGGTCCGCGGCGCTGTCCTCGATGACCGGCCCGACCACCGTCGCGTCGTCGGCCGGGTCGCCCACGCAGATCTTGGACTCGACGGCTCCCATCACTCGTTTGCGAACGTCGTCGTAGACCTTGTCGTGGACGAAGACCCGCTGCACCGAGATGCAGACCTGTCCGGCATAGGCGAAGGCACCCAGGGCGATCCGCTCGGCTGCGAAGGCCAGATCGGCGTCCGGCTCGACGATGGCTGCCGCGTTGCCGCCCAGCTCCAGCGTGACTTTCTTCCGGTTCGCCAGCTCCTTGAGCTTCCAACCGACAGGAGGACTGCCCGTGAAACTGACCAGCTTGACCGAGGGATGAGTGACGAGCCCTTGGGCAACGGGTCCCAGGCAAGGAAGGACCTGGAACATTCCTTTGGGTACGCCGGCCTTCTCGGCGACCTCCGCCAGCAGCAGCGCCGTGAGCGGCGTCTGATGGGCGGGCTTGGAGAGGACCGGGTTGCCGACCGCCAGAGCCGGAGCGACCTTGTGGGCGACCAGGTTGAGCGGGAAGTTGAACGGGCTGATCGCCGCGACCGGCCCGACCGGAAACCGGCGCACCAGGCCGTGCCG
>JACQFU010000148.1 GCA_016199905.1 Candidatus Wallbacteria bacterium | reverse complement strand
GATAGGCCGTGGCTGTACACGTCGGCGTCCGCGCCCTTGAGCCGATAGATGAGCGAGTTGTTGGGGCCAAAGGTGGGCGAGTTGATGTCGAAAACAACTTGCCGATAGGCTGAAAGCGGCACGGCTGCGTCCGAGTCGCTTTGGTCCGTCAAGTTGAAATTGTGCAGATAGACCACGGGATTGGGCGCAAAGACTTGTCCCGAGGCTCGATAGAGCATGTCGCGCGACTCGAGCACGCTTCCGTCCAGCGCGCTCACCAGCACCACTCGACTGGTCATCGGGCGGAGGGCGCCAACGTTGACCTTCCAGGCCGGAGTCGCCACCCCGCCTTCGACGTAGAGGACCTTCTCCTCGACTTGCAGGACGTTGACCCCGCCGGGAGAGCCGGCCGCGCCGAACGCCACCGACTTGGCCGTCTCGGCATCGACGGAATCGCCACCGAGCGCTGACTTCGAGACTTCTGTAGTTACGTTGTCGACCATCACCACGCGGCCCAGGGCGTCGAAGTGAACAGCCAGCACGCTCTGCTCGATCGGCAGCCCGAACGCCTTGCGCCGGTACCAGACGTGCGACGACCCCGAGCCCGGCGAAGACCGGTACAGTTCCACGTCGGAGAGGTCGCCGCTTACACCGAGCAACGACGCGTTGTCCTTGAGGAACTGCGACGCGGCATCGTGAGCCTTCCCGGCGTAGGCAGGAGTTGCGGCCCCCCAGAGTTTGCGAGCGAATCGGCCGTCCGGGGATGGCAGCGTGATCCACTGCGAATGGCTGGCGGCGTTTAGCTTCTCCACGGCACCGGCGGGCTGCGCCTGGGCCGGGACTCGGGCGCAGACGAAGAAGGCGGCAACCGCCAGCGCCTGGAGCGCGCACTTCGTCATCGGTCCCTTCAAGAAGACTCCTTCACAACACCAATCGGCAGAAAATCCGGGCCCGGCGACCACTTCGGCCTGGCGGACCGGTCCCGCGGCTCATGGCGCGTTCCGCAGAATCAGGTCGCCCGCCGAGTTCACGCTCAAGAGATAGCCCTTGCCGGATTCGATCGCAAACGGCGCTGCGCCGTTTCGCACGTAGACCTCGAAGGCGCTGATCCCCGTGATCTGGGGCTGCAACCGCGATACGAGCGTGCCGTCCGTGGTGAGGTCCAGCAATCCCTTGGCATCGAAGCCGGGCGGTACGCCGAGGGGCAAGGCCACGAAGTTCAAGCCCTTGTTCATCCTTCGAATCAGAGTCTCCGGCGGCCAGGCAGTGCCTCGCAGACTGAGCACCTGATCCGATGGGGACTGCACCAGATATCCCTGGTTGCCTTCGAGGGCGAATCCGCCTGCCAACCCCGCAATCGCCGCTTCGAACCGCCCCCGGCCCGTCCTCGAATCCTTCCCCAGACGACTCACGAAACCGCTCTGCGTGAGCCGCATGAGGTCGTCGGCCGAGAAGGACGTGCCGGAAGTTGTGGCCGGATTGATCGGCAACCCGATCAAGTTGAGGCCCTGTCGTAGCGAAAGCAGCTGCTCTACGAGGTCGTCGGCGGCGAAGTTCTGGATCCTTGCTCCCAGCGCCAAGTCCCGACTGACGATCGTGAAGCTGGCCGGCTGGGTGGGTCGCTGCAAACCGACCGGCTCGCGAACCTGTGCAGTCACGACGTCGCCGGCACCTGCCACGGCGCCGGAGGTCGATATGAACCGGGCACGGAATCTACCCGTGGAATCCGTGGTGACGTAGCTGGCACGCGTGCCGCGCGAGGCGTTCGTCAGCTCGATCTCAAAGCCCGCCGCGAGCGGTGAACCGGAGGCAGCCCGCGACAGCACGCCATCCACGGCCAGCAGCCCCACCGGCGCGGGGGCCGGTCGGACCAAGAGTGTCACCGCTGTGCTGCTCGTGATGCCGGAACCGGCCGAGGCCGTCACGGTCACGCCGTGCGTCGCGGCCGGCAGAGTTGCCGAAAAACTGTCCCCGCCGCCGAAGAGGCCCGAGACGCTCGATCGCCACGTAAATGTGGCTCCGGAAAAACTGGCCCCGGAATCGTCGCGTGCCGTCGCCGCAAACGGGATCGCCCCGTCGAAGAACAGCAGATCGGTCGAACGCGGTGACGTGATGGACACGAAGATGTTGGCCAGCCGGAAGAACGGTTCGGAGTTCGGAGCTGAGGCGGCGGTGACGAGCTTGGCCGTGTTCACGTCGCGCCCCGTCACGCTCCCTGAGACCCGTAGCGTCCCGACGGTCGCTCGGGCCCCGGCCAGAACCGAGAAGGTGAGAGTCGTGCTGGCACCACCAGCCAGCGACTTCCCGTTGGCCGGTGCGGCCGTGATGCGATACTCGCGCGTTCGAGAGGCCCCTCCGCTGGCGGCGAAGAACTGCACGCTGCTCGACGTGATCTGGGCGGTGGCCTCGCCGGTGTTCCTCACGGCCATCGTCACGACGATTGTGCCGCCGCGGCTGACGGCCAACGGTGCCACGGCCAGGGAGTCCACAGAGAACCCGGCCGCTCGTTGCACCGTCCACTCGGCCGGTTGTTCGGCTCGAATGAGTGAAACGATGGCTTGAGTGCGGTCGTCGCGACCTGCGGCCGCGCCGTCCACCAGCACCGTCGTTCGGGTCGCGTTGGGAGTGACGATGACGTTGAACAGAAGCGAGACTCGCCCAAGCCCCGGTACCGACAGCGGCAACGCCGTCGCCAGCGTGGGCGTGTAGTCGGCCGACAGGTCGTTGCCGAGGCCGTCGATGAATCGAAGACCGGCGGCCGAGAGGGTGACCGAGCCCTGGCCCGGATTCTGCAGGTTCATCACGACCTGCGTGGTCTGGTCCTGACTCACCGCCGAGGGGGCCGTGACGCTCTTGATGAAGAGTCCCGCCGCGGTCTGGACGGACCACTGGGACTTGGTCGACGCCGTGTCCCGCGAGAGGGCCGCCCCGGAATTCGCGTCCCGTCCCCGGAAGAACCCGTTGATCGTCACGGCCTCGAGCACGGCTGTGTTCTTCACCGTGACCAGGAAGCGGACGGGAGTACGCAACGAGCGCGACACGGAGCCGGATGGAATGCCGGGGGCCAGGAGAGGCGGATTCCCCGGCGCAGGAGTCACTTGATAGTCCGAGTCTCTCGAGACCCCTCCGGAACCGGTGAACTTGAGGCCCACCGAGTCGACCGCTGCGGCGGCCTGTCCGGCGTTGTCCAGGTTCATCGTGACGACGACGCTCTGGCCGCGCGACACCTGCACGGGCGCCGTGAAGTTGGCTATCGTCACTGCGGCCGGCGTCTGGACCGTCCAGGAGGTCGTGGTGAAGCTCGAGGGATCGCTCACGGGTGCGCCGTCGTCGAGCCCGGAGCCTCTTGCGTCGATCCGGACGGCGCCCACGGTTGCCGTTGCGGACACTCGCGCCAGATAACGTAGTGTCACGGCCTGGCCGGGGAAGAACTCGGCTGCGTTGGCGGGGTCCGCGGTGAGCACGTAGTCGGAGTTGCGGACAGTCGTGCCGGCGCGAATGTCCAGCGCCGCCGACAGGCCGGTCAGGCGATGCCGGCCCGTGTTCTCGATATCGACCTCCAGAGTGGCCGTCTGTCCGCGAGAGACGGAAAGCTGCGAGGCTCGCACTGCAAGGACCGCCAGGGAGCCCTGGCGGCTCGTAACCTTGACGGTGTAGGTGCCGAAAGAGTCGGAATCCGACGTGAGGTGGCGAACCCGAGCGTAGTACGTGCCGGAGGCCGAAGGCTGGAAGGCGATGATCTTGGAGGCCCTGGAGGTGAGGTTGTCGGGATTGTCGTCGTTCTCGGCAAGTCTGGTGACGCCATCCTGGTCGAAGAGCGTCAGGACCGTGTCGGAGATCGATCCGAGCGTCGTCTCGATGTCGTAGATGGCGCCTCGCGTGCCGGTAAAGGCGAAGTAGTCGACGTCGCCGCCGTAATTGATGGAGCCCAGGGCCGCCACGCCGTCGGAGAGCGTGTCGGTGAGCTGATTCAATTGCGCCGCCGAGTTGGAATGGTCGTCGGGCGAGAGCGGGTCCGAGATCGACAGGCCGTAGTTCCCCGAACCGGTGCCGGCCGTCTCGACCCGGGCGTAGTGAGTGCCCGATTGGGCTGCCGTGAATGAAACGCGGCTATTGAAGAGTCCGGCCGAAGCGTTCAGGGCGCCTTGCTGCGCCAGGACGGTCGAGCCGTCGGGGGCGAGGACGGTCAGCACGGTGTCGGAGAGCGACAGCAGATTCGTCAGGGCGGTGTAGGTGTGAGCCGGGATGGCCTGGAAGGCGAAGACGTCGCGGTCGTTCTGGGTCTCCAGCGTTGCCGTGACGGGCGGCTGATTGATGGGCAAATCGTCTCGAGGAGAAGCGATCGCGTCGGGGCCCGAGGCCGCGATCCCGTTGGGATGGTCGTCGACCTGGAACTTGGCGGGGCCAGGATTGCTGACTCCGACCGCGTTGGTGACGAGGATGTCGTAGTTGCCCGGCGCGATGCCGGCGGGGACGGTGGTGGCCAAACTGGAGTCATTGGATACGTCGGGTGTGGATAATTGCGTCCCCGCCATGAGGCACTGGGAGGCGCCTAGGAAGCCGCTCCCTGTCAGCGTCACTGCCGTTACGCGGTCCCTCAGACCTCGCGACGGCGATACCGCCGTGACCGCGGGGCGACGCGCTTTGAAAACCCGGACGAAGTAACCACCCGTCTGGCTCGCCGTCTGGGCCCGCAGCGAAAGGAACAGGTCTCCATTCTGGAGTGCTCGCACGGAGACGAACGTGCTGTTTCCGCCGAAGGAGTTCGGCGCTGCAAGCTGCGAGGCGCCGTTGAAGACCTGAATGGACATCCTGCCGACGTCGCCGGGGCTGCTGCGCAGGGCCTCGACGACGTAGACGATGTTGGCCTGGGCAGTGAAACGGAAGAAGTCGACGTCTCCGGCAAAGCCAATGTCCGCGGCAAGCGGAGCCCCTTCGACGGCCAGCACATCCGCGGCCGTTATGGCGGCCGACGTCTCCGGATGGTCGTCGATGAGCGTGATGACGCCTCTGTTGGTCGAAGGGCTGACGTTGCCCGCTCCGTTGGTGACCTGGATGTGGTAGACGTTCGGTGGGAATCGTTGGCCTGGCGGTCTGGCTGGAAGGGTTGCCGTGATGCGCCCCGAGCCGGCCGAGGTGATGGAGAACTCGCTTCCCGGCAGTTCCGCAAATCGTACGGACGTCGGATTGTCGACGTTGACGCCAACGATGGTGATGGAAAAGTTGCCGGCATTCGAAGCTACCGGGGAGCCTGCGATTGGACAGGGTCCCGGAAGTAGGCAAACGTCGGTGACAATTGGGATGGCTGCAACTGAAACTCGCACGCCGTAGTCCCCGGTTGCCGACGCGCCGCTGGCAGAGACTCGGATAAAGTTGGTGCCAACAGTGTTCGAGTCGCCGACCGTGGTGATCTTGCACGCTTGGCCCGGCGCGCTGCTGATCGCCGTGGCAAGCACGGCGCCGTTGGTACCGAGCAACTCGAGCTTCGTCTCAGCGACTGCTCCGGGGTTGCCGCTTGGGACTGTTTCGATCAGATACGGCGTGTCCTCGCTCTCATTGAAAAGGAAACAGTCGACGTCTGCAGTGGTCTGCAGCGTGCCGTTTGCCGTGGAGCCATTCGTTGGCACGAGATCTTGCGGGCGTCCTATGGTGCTCAACGGGTTCCCCGGGTGGTCGTCGAGAGTGAGCGTCAGCGTGTAGGTTCCGACGCTGGTTGGGCCCGTGCCGGTTACGCTGAGGATGTGATCGGTATTGGATCGCGACGGCGGCACTACGTACTCGATCTGGGAAGCGCCGGTTCCTTCGATGAAATTGTCATTGGAGGCAATGAGGGATCCCTGGCTGCTGAGCAACGCGAGCTTCGAATCGCCCAGTCCCCGAAGTCCGGTCGTGATGAGGTAGATGGCGTCTGCCACCGCCCTGAAGCGGAAAAGATCCACGTCCCCTGGAAAACCTATCTCGGCAGTCGTCGTTGTCGGCGTGGGACCGGCCGGAGCCGCCAGCGCGTCGGCAGCGCCAAGATTGGATCTGTCCTCGGGGTGATCGTCCACCATCGTGAAGGTCAGGCCGGGAGGCGTGGAGCCGGACTCGCTGGAGTTGGTGATGGTAAAGGTGTAGCTTCCGGGGACGTATCTGTCGCCTACTGCCCTGGGCG
>JACQFU010000065.1 GCA_016199905.1 Candidatus Wallbacteria bacterium | reverse complement strand
GGTCGAGCTGGCCCAGAAGATGGCCGCCTTCGGAAGGCTCTTCGAGGAGGCCGAACGCAAACTCAACCGCCAGGTGCAGCTCAGGCGCTCCATCGAGGAGACCTTGGCCAACTTGACCCGTCGCGGCGCCGGGATGGAGCAGCTCACCTCCACTCTCCGCACGCAGAACGAGGCCGACGCCGAGGCCCATCGCGCCGAGGCGCTGGAGCTGGCTCCGCACGTGCGGTACGTGGTCGCGCAGGCCAGCATCATCAGTCTGCTCCTGGGCGTGCTCATTGCGGTCTACATCCCCAACCGCGTCTCGATGAGCCTGGATCAGCTCCTGCGCGGCGCGCGGCGCATCGGAACCGGCGACCTGCGCTGGGACGTGGAGGTCCGCGATCGCGACGAGCTCGCGGAGGTCGGAAACAACTTCAACCTGATGAGGCGCAACCTGGCCCAACTTGCCGAGCGCATTCAGCGTTCCGCCTTGAAGATCAGCGCCGCGGCCAACACCATCCTCGGAAGCGCCGAGCGCGAGCGACTCGCCTCCTCCGAGCAGGCGCGCTCCATCAACGAAATATCCTCCACCGTGAGCGAGCTCTCCTCCAGCGCCACCGAGCTGAACCGCAATTCCATCAAGGTGCTCGACATCGTCTCCATGTCCTCGAACATCTCGCAGGAAGGCGCCTCGGCCATCTCCGAGACTCTGGGCGCCATCCAGCGCATCACCGAATCCAATCGGCTGACGTCTCAGAAATTCTCCATCCTCACCGAAGAGCACGCCATGATCGAACAGATCATGCAGACCATCTCCGGCGTGGCCGACCGCACGAACCTGCTGGCCCTCAACGCGGGGATCGAGGCCGCAAAGGCCGGCTCGCAAGGCAAGGGATTCGCCGTGGTGGCCTCCGAGGTGCGGCGGCTGGCCGACAAGACGGTGCTGGCCACGCAGGAGATCGCCGGCCTGATCAATGAGATCCAGATCGCCACCAACTCGGCCCTGCAGTCGATGGAGCACAGCTCCGATCAAATCTCGGGCGGCTCCGACAAGGTGTCGTTGGCGGGCGCGATGATCAGTCACCTCAACCAGAACGTGCAATCGATCCTGCCCCAGATCGAGAAAATGAACCTCACGATCGACCGCCAGGCCGAGATCGCCTACAACCTGGCGGCGGCGGTGCGGCGGATCCAGGAGTCGGTGACCTTCAACCAGGAGATCTCGGCGGAGACGGCGAAGATCGCCCGCGAGATGAACCTGATGGCCGGCGAGCTGCTGATTGCGGTGCAGCAGTTCAAGCTGGGCTGAGGCCGGCGGCGATGGACGACCTGGACGATCTGAGCACGCTGGAGGTGTTCCGGCTGGAGGCGGCCGATCACCTTCGGAACCTGCAGAAAGACGCGGTGGGCGCGGGTGGCGTTCCTCCCGGCGCGGAGTCGATGGCGCGGATGATGCGCGACTTGCACACGCTCAAGGGGGCGGCGCGCCTGGTGGAGATGCGCGCCGTGCAAGCGCTGGCGCACGCAATGGAGAGCGTGCTGGAGGCGGCGACGCGAGCGGGGCGGCCCCTCACGAAGTCCGCGGTCGACCTCTTTCTGGAATCGCTGGACCTTCTCGGAACGATGGTCTCCCGGGACGAGGCCCCGGCGCCGGAGCTTCCGGCCGCCGTGGCGCGCCTGGAGGCGGCAGCCCTGGCCCTGGCCTCGGAGGCTCCGGCGGAGCCACCAGAGCCAACGGGGTCATCGGCTCCTTCGAGTACGCCGCACGTCCTGCCCACGCTCGACCAGTTCGCGGTCCGCGTCCCCGTCGAAAGGCTCGATCGCATGATGGCCCTGGCCGGAGAGCTGCACATCGTGCGGCAACGCCTGCAGCGCGTCTTTCGCCAGCTCCAGGGCCTCGGAAAGCCGATCGGCCAGATCGACGGCGACTGGCGCGCCGCCTCCGCCCTCTACGCCGACGGCACCGAGCTGGCCCGCGCCCGCCTGGAGACGCTTCTGCGCGGCAACTCCCGCGGCAGCGGCGTGCTGCGCAAGGAGTTCGACGGCGACCTCGACGGATTCGACGAGATGCTGGGCCAGCTCGAAAGACTCCACCAGGACCTGGGGGAGCAGATCATGCAGGCCCGCATGCTCCCCCTCGACTACCTGGTGGAGCCCTATCCGCGCCTGGTCCGCGACCTGGCGGCTCAGCTCGGCAAGGACGTCCGCTTCGCCTCGGAGGGCGCCGGAACCCGCGTCGATCGCGACGTCCTGGAAGGCCTCCGGGAGCCGCTGCTGCACCTCATCCAGAACGCCGTCGATCACGGCGCAGAGTCGCCCGCCGAGCGCCGCGCCTCCGGCAAGCCGCCCCAGGCCTCGATCCTGCTCTCGGCCCGCTATCTGGGAGACAGGCTGGTCGTCGAGGTCGCCGACGACGGACGCGGCGTCCACGTCGAAGAAGTGCGCCGGCTGGGTGTCGAACGCGGCGTGGTGCCCCCGGGCCGGGCCTCCCGGATGACCCGGGCCGAGTTGCTCGGGCTGCTCTTCAAACGCGGGTTCTCCACGGCGGCCAAGCTGACGGACCTCTCGGGCCGCGGCGTCGGCCTCGACGCCGTCAAGTCCGCCGTCGAGAAGCTGCGGGGCGACATAGAGCTGGTCTCCACCGAGGGCGCCGGCACCCGCATCGCCATCCGGTTGCCGCTGTCGGTGGCCGTCACCCGGGTGCTGCTCGCAAAGGCCGGCAGCGTGCTCTGGGCGTTCCCCGTCGACCACGTCGAGCGCCTCTTGCTGGTCTCGGCCTCGGACATTCGCGAGGGCCCCGACGGCCGCGCGCTTGCCCTGGCCGATGAGACTCCACGCCTGGTGATGCTCAACGAACAGCTGTCCAGCGGCTCGATGACCCACACCGTCATCGAAGAGCAGCATGTCGTGGTCCTGTAGGAGGGCGGCGTGCGCGTCGCCGTCACCGTCGACCGTTTCGTCGAAGAAGAGGATGTGATCGTCAAACCGCTCGATCCGCGGTTAGGGAAAGTCCGCTGCGTCCTGGGAGCGGCGGTCACGCGCGCGGGTGAAGTCGCGCTCGTGATGGACGTCTCGGAGCTGGTCGCGCGAGTCGACGATCTGAACGAGGGGCTGGTGCGGGAGCCGGCCCCGGCGGCCCAGCGCGGACGCTGCCGGGTGCTGGTCGTCGAGGACTCGCGCACCACGCGGGAGGTGAACCGCAGGCTGCTGGCTGGCGCCGGCTACGAGGTCGTCACGGCTGCGGACGGCCTCGAGGCTCTCGACCAGCTGGCGGCCCGGGGTTTCGACTTGGTCCTCACCGACGCGACCATGCCGGGGCTCGACGGCTTCGGACTTGCCCGTCGGATCAAGACCGATCCGAGACTGGCGGCGCTGCCCGTGGTGATGCTGACGTTCAAGGACCGAGACGAGGACCGCAAGCGGGCGGAGGCCGCCGGCATCGACGAGTATCTGGTAAAGGAGCAAGCCGGCGGCCGGGAGATCCTCCAGGTACTGGCCCGGGCGCTCGCTTCCCGGGCCCGTCCACGTGCCGCCGCCAAGAACACGAGCGGCGCGGCCGAACGAGAACGTCGTGAGTGACGCCCCGGAGCGCCCCGGCCGCGTGCTGGTCATCGACGACAGCCTCACGTTCCTGCACGGGATCAAGCGACTCCTCAAGACCGACGGCCACGAAATCCACACCGCCGCCACGGGCGAGGAGGGACTGGAACGCGTCAGCCAAGTCCATCCCGACCTCATCATCGTCGACCATGTGCTCCCGGGCATCCAGGGCGACGAGGTCGTGCGGCGGCTGAAGATGAACACGGCTACCCGGAACATCCCCGTGATCATGCTGACGATGAAGAGCGGCCGGGAGGACATGCTGCGGGGCCTTCACACGGGCGCCGACGAGTACATCAGCAAGGGCGGCGACCTGGACGTGCTGCGCGTGCGTGTCGGCCGATTCCTCAGGACCTCGGGCCCGGAGGCGCGCTCCCGAAACCTCTCGGCGTCGCTGTTGCGAAGGCCGCGCGTTCTGGCCGTGGACGACGACCGCTTCTTCTTGAAAGTCCTCTCGACCGTGCTGACCGAGGAGAGTTTCGATGTGACGGTGGCGGGCAGCGGCGAGGATGCCTTGGCCTGCATCGAGACTCAATTGCCCGATTGTGTCCTTCTGGACTTGATCATGCCGGGCCTCTCGGGAGAGGACGTCTGCAAACGTCTCAAGGCGGACGACCGCACGCGCGACCTGCCGGTCGTGATCCTCACCAGCTCCAGCGAGAAGCAGGCCTTGATCAGCGCGCTATCGGCCGGCGCCGACGACTTCGTCAACAAGCCGGTCGACCGCGAAGTGCTCAAGGGTCGCATCCAGGCCCTGCTGCGGCGCAAGTTCTACGAGGACGAGAACCGCCGAATCCAGGAGGAGCTGAAGTCCCACGAGCTGGAAGCCGCCCGCGCCAAGGCCGACCGCGACCTGGCCCAGACGCGCGCCCAGATGGCCGACCAGCTCGCCGAGAAGAACCTGCTGCTGGAGGATGCCAACCAGAAGCTGCGCGAGACCCAGGCCCAGCTCGTCCAGAGCGAGAAGATGGCCGCCCTGGGACAGCTCGTCGCCGGCATCGCCCACGAAATCAACAACCCCCTCGCCTTCATCTCCAACAACGTCGTCACGATCCAGCGCGACCTGGACGACCTGCGCTCGGTGCTGGCAGCCTGGCGCGCCTCGGCCGGCGTCCTTGGAGAGTCCGCGCCGGAGCGACTGCAGGAGATCGAGCGAGTCGAGCGCGAGATCGACCTGCCTCTGGTCGAGAACGAGCTTCGCCAGCAGCTCACGGACACCTGTGAGGGCCTGGAGCGCGTGAAGAACATCGTGCTCTCGCTGCGCAACTTTTCGCGTCTGGACGAGGGTGAGGTGAAGACCGTGGATCTCAAGGAGGGCCTGGAGAGCACGGTCGGCCTCATCCGCTACCTGCTGGAAGGGCGCATCGAAATCCGGCGCGATTACGCCGAGCTGCCAAAGCTGGAGTGCTATCCGAGCCTCTTGAATCAGGTCTTCATGAACCTGCTGGTCAACGCCTGCCAGGCCATCGCGGGCCGCGGCAGCGTCACCATCCGCACCAGGGCCGCGGAAGAGAGCGTCACTGTCGAGGTCGCGGACACCGGCGCCGGTATCCGGCCAGAGCACCTGGACAAGATCTTCGATCCGTTCTTCACGACCAAGGACGTCGGCAAGGGCACGGGGCTCGGACTGTCCGTCAGCTACGGTATCATCGAGAAGCACGGCGGCCGCATCGAGGTGTCCAGCGTCCTGGGCCAGGGGACCACTTTCCGCGTCGTGCTTCCGCTGACACTTCCAAAGACCCAGGAGAAGCCCTGAAGAGATGGCGGCAATGAAGCGAACGCTGCTGGTCGTGGATGACGAGAAGCCCATCCTCGACAGTCTCACGAGCCTCTTCCGGCGCGTCTACGACGTCGTCACCGCACCGAGCGGGCTGGCCGGTCTGGAGGTCTTGCGCGCGCGTACGGCCCACATCGTGCTGTCCGACCAGCGAATGCCCGACATGACGGGCGACGAATTCCTGAGCCGCGCGCGCGAGCTGGCCCCCGATTCCGTGCGAATCCTCTTCACCGGCTACGCCGACGTCGAGGCGGTGACGCGTGCCGTCAACCGCGGCAAGATCTACGGCTACATCGCCAAGCCCTGGAACTCCTCCGACCTGGAAACGCTCGTCCACCAAGCCGCGCAGCATTACGAGCTGGCAGAGGCCAATCGCCGCCTCACAGGCGAGTTGCAAGAGATGAACCAGCAACTGGAGCGCAAGGTGGTCGCGCGCACGCGCGAGCTCGAGGAACTGGAGGACTACAAGGAGAGCCTGCTGCGCAGCCTGGGCTGGGGGATGCTGGTGGTCGACCTGGGCGGGACCGTGAAGAGCTTCAATCCGGCCGCAGAAGTGACTCTCGGCTTCACGGCGAGCCAGGCGCAAGGCCATCGCTACACGGAGGTGCCGGGCCTGGCGCCCTTCTTCGACGAGCTGGCGCGTTCGCTGGCCACGGGCAAAGCCGGCGCCTATCAGGAGACGGAGACCACGACTCCTACTCGCCACACGCTCTACCTGGGGTTCGTGGTCAACCCCCTGGTCGTCCATTCGGGGGAGCGCAAGGGAAGCATCGTGAGTTTCTCCGACATCACCGAGAAACGCCAGATGGAGATGCAGCTCAACCAGACCGAAAAGCTCTCCACCATCGGCCAGCTAGCCGGCGGTGTGGCCCACGAGATCAACAACCCTCTCGGCGTCATCCTGGGATTCACGCAAATCTTGCTGAAGCAGGCGGGGTTCACGGATCAGAACGTCCGGAGGCTGCAAAACGTGGAGCGTCAAGCGCTGCGCTGCAAGGACATCGTGTCGAGCCTGCTCAAGTTTGCCCGGCGCTCCAAGATGCAGGTGCAGCCGCTGCAGGTGAACCACGTGGTGGAAGAGACGCTGGCGCTGATGGGCCGGCAGCTGGAGATGGAGAACATCCGGCTGGAGCGCGACCTGGCGCCGGACCTGCCGGATATCGGCGGGGACGAGAACGAACTGGAGCAGGTCTTCTTCAATCTGATCGTGAACGCCCGCCACGCGCTGGCCGGCAGCGCCCCGGAGAACCAGGACAACCTGGTGCTGACCGTGAGGAGTCGGCTCGCCGACGGCTGGGTGGAAGTGCGCGTCGACGATACGGGCCCCGGAATACCTCTACCCATGTGGGAGAAGATCTTCGACCCGTTTTTCACCACCAAGGAGCCCGGCCAGGGCACGGGTCTGGGGTTGTCGGTTAGTCGAGGGATCGTGAAGCGCCACGGCGGAGACCTCCGGTTGGAGCAGAGCTCGGAGCGCGGAAGCACGTTCCTGGTTCGGCTGCCGGTGCCCGCGCGGCCCATCTCTCCGATCTTCGTGGAGCCCGCACCGCACGCGGAGGCCGCAAAGGGTCTGCGAATCCTGGTGGTCGACGACGAGGAGGACATCCGCGAGATCTGCGCCGACTACCTGAGCGAGCAAAACGAAGTCACGGCGGTCGGAAGCGGGATGAAGGCCCTGGAAGCGCTCGCCACGAGAGACTACGGGCTGGTGCTGCTCGACGTGATGATGCCCGAGCTGGACGGCATCGCCACTCTGGAGCGGATGCGCAAGATGGGCGTCGCGAGTCCCGTGGTCATCATGACCGGCAAAGCCGACGAGCGGATCATGTCGGCACAGCAGCGGTTGAACATCCTCGAGATCCTGGAGAAGCCATTCAGCATCTCCGAGCTGGAGCGCGTGTTGGAACGCGTGACTCGCGGAAAGTAGCGCCGGCGCTCCCGCCTCACCAGCGGGCCAGATGGTCCTCGGCAACGCCCGGAACGGCGTCGATCTCGATGGGTGTCCCGCCGGGGCCCGGGAGGTAACCGGTGAAGGCGCCGACGGGTTCGCGATAGCGGCTGCGGACGAGCAGGAAATTCTCGTCGGCGGCCCTCGTCGCCTCGGGCTCGAAACGCAGGTTCACGGCGGCGTCGCGGGAGCGGATCGTCCAGGGGGCCTTCGAATCGACGGAGGGAACGTCGAACTCGACGGGGCCAAGCCGGTGGAGCTGGCCATCGAGCCAGAGGACGTTCTCGGTTTCGACGGCGTCATTGAATCCGGCGCATAGATTGAATCCGATTCGCGCGCCGCCCGCAGCGCGGCCTGCGCCGATCGCCCAGTTCCATGCCGTTCTGTAGGGCGGAAAGCCGCGAGACCAGTCGAGGAGCGCCGTGTGGCGGTCCGGCTCGATGGCGAGGACCTTGGTCCCGAGCCGCAGCTCGCCCCGGACCTGCAGGCCCGCGGCCTTGTGCGTAACGTTGAGGCCGCGGGGGCGGAGCTTGGAAACGCACGTCAGAGGCTCGAAGGCGTGTCCCGGCGACTTCAGCTCCAGCTCCAGCTGCACGGCCTCCGCGCCGCCGGGGAAGTCGCCGCGGAAATTTGCGCTCACGAGCCGCTCGCCGGCCGCGGAGCGCATCGTCACTTCTCCGCGAGCGCCTTGGTAGCCGAAAAAAGCGTCGGCTGGCGGGCCGTCGGCCCGGATGCCCAGGGCCAGGGGCGACAGGGCCTCGGCCTCGTACCAGCGTCGTTCCCGTCGGTCCCAGACGACCACAAAGGACAGACCGACGTAACCCAGGTGCGCCACCGCGACGGCCGCGATCAGGTCGCTGCCGACCACCGCGACGTACTGCCAGCGCTTCTGGCGCAGAAGCCGCGCCAGCGGAGAGGCCCAGGCCTCGAGTCGCACCGTCTGCGGCGTGCCGCGAAAGACGCCGAGCTTGGGAGAGCCGTCCGCGCCGATGACGTCGGCCGGACACGGGGGCGCCAGGAGCGGCACGACGGCCTCTTGCATTGTCGGAAGTGCCACGGCGATAGGGTAACGCGAGGCGCCGGCAGGAGTCACGCGGGGATGGGGGGCGTCGCTTCCGCACATCCCCCCCCGCCCCATCACTGAATGGTCAACTTCACTCGCGAGACCAGGATGGAGGTCGCAACGGTGCCGGGCAGCGACAGAAGCTGCACCCGGACGACGTTCTTGCCGGGCAGCAGATACGCCGGATCGAAGCCGTGCGACAGGGTGGTCGACCCGGACGACGACTCGGCCTGGTTGCCGGGGAGGATCAGCGTGACGGAAGAGGGATTGCCGGGATTGAGCGTGACGGAGACGACCGCCTGGGGACTCGCGTGCAGCAGGTCGAGCGTGACCCAGGCGGCCGAGGACCTCGGCGAGGATGGGACGTCCAGGTCGAAATCGAGCTGGGTCACCCACTGCTCCGACAGCAGCAGCCCGCGAATCTCGGAGGTCATCTGACCGGTGACCTTCCGGGGTGACGGCGGGCGCACCTCGACCTGGCGTCCGCTGACTTTGGGCTCGCCCGCGAAGGGGCCGCGGGAGGTGCCAAGCACCTCCGCCAGCCCCGTGCGGTCCGGTAGGCCCGCGGCCCGGGCAGCCTGGTCGACGAGCAGCATTTGCTCCATCCCGTAGAGCACGACGGCCTTCAGCGCGTGGTCGGCATTGTCGCGGCCCAGCGCCCACTCGACCGCGCCTCGGGCCTCAGCCAAGGCATAGGACCAGTGGGCGCGCTCCAGCGCCGTGTCGAGGCGGCGGCGAATATCCAGTGCGTTGACACGGGAGCGGAGGTCCCGCATCGTCGCGGCGACCAGCTCCTCGACGCGGATGGACTGGATGACGCCGGCCAGCGACATCAGAGCGCTTCGGGGGGCTTGCAGCACCAGATCGAGCGCCTCGGTCTCGAGCACGCTCTTGCCGTCCGAAAGGACTCGAAGGTGAAAGTCGGTCCGATCGTCGGGGAGAGAGAGCGTGGCGCGATGGGAGGCCGTCGGAGGAAGGACGGCTCGCGCGGCCAGACCCCGTTCCGAGAGCACCTCGAGCGTGAGAGCGGCCGGGGCCGGGAGATCCAGCTCGAAGGCGAGGCTGTCGCCCTTGCGCAGGATCAGGGGGTGCGGCCTGAGCGGCAGAGCGCGCAGCTGGAACGAGGCCGCCGTTTCGCCTGCGTCGTCGAGCAAACGCGCGGCCTGGGGAGCGGCGAACGGCACGCCGGTGACGTCGACGTGGTGCTCGGTGGAGGGAGCCCCCCCGCCGAGCGTCCGGCCGCGGGTCTCGACTCGGCCCGAGCACGGCTTGCGGGTTCGCCAGTTCACGCGGCTGCCTCCCGGCACGGCCTCGACCGTGAGGCCCTCGGGCTCAAGACCGCGGTCGCGCTGCAAGAGGGCCGTCCCGGCGCCCATCGCGGCGAGGGCGACGGCGCCCGCCATGACGAGTGGACGCATCCATTGGGGCTTCTGCCTCTTTATGGGCACCGGTTGGGCGGCGGGCGGCGAAGCCGCCAGGAGCGGCACGCGCCCGGAGATCTGCGCAATGCCCAGGAACTCTGCGGTCCGCAGGGCCGTTTCGAACCGTTCGTCGGGGGCGGTCTTCAGACAGCGGCAGATAGCCTCGAACACATGCTCGGGCGCGCCGGGCAGCTGCTTCTTGAGGTCGGCGCGCGTGAGCTTCAGCTTCAGTGGCAGCACGTCCCAGCCCGCCGAGACTGGAACGGGATGCGAACCCGTCAGCAAGTGAAACAGGAGCATCCCGAAGGCGTAGATGTCCGACTGCGGACCGCCGACGTCGCCCCGCAGCTGCTCGGGAGACATGTACATCGGCGTGCCGACCATCATCCCGTCGGCCGTGAGCCGGCTGGAGCCCTCGGAGCGGGCGAGGCCGAAGTCGACCAGCTTGGGGACGTGACCGCCCAGCATCAGGACGTTCTCGGGCTTGAGGTCGCGATGGCAAACGCCGCACTCGTGCAGGTGCTGCAGCCCCGCCAGCAGTCCGGCGGCGATTCCGAGGGCGTCGTCGAGCTCGAGCTTCTTCTTCGTGGCGACCAGCGCGCGCAACGTCGGCCCTTCGACGAATTCCATGACGAGATAGGGGCAGTGCTCGTCCAGATCGGCGTCGTAGAGCGTGACGACATTG
>JACQFU010000121.1 GCA_016199905.1 Candidatus Wallbacteria bacterium | reverse complement strand
GGAACGATTCCCCAAAATGAAGCTTCCCGACGCGTTGAAGTCCCAGCAGGAGCGCATCGTCCAGGCCGTCGCCGACGAAGCGGAGGGGCGCGGCCCGCTGGAGGAGTTGCTGCGCCATCCCGGCGTGGTCGCCGTTTACGCGGTGTCGCCGGCCGACGTCTTTGCGGCCACTCCTCCATCCGAGCTGATTGACCCGGCCCCGTCCGTGTCCGGCGTACCAACTCCCGAGGGGTATCAGCGCACGCGAGTCCGGTTCCGAGACGTCGAGCACATGCGCCGCACGGCCTCGCGCCTGCTCGCCCCACTGGCTCAGGACTTGACGCCCGCCACGCCCGCGGTCGAGGGCACGCTGCCCGACGGCTGGGCCGTGGGCGCCCAGATCATGGAAGGCGGCGGCGCCGCGATCCTGATGCAGCGGTCGCAGTAGCCGGCTGCGGGCGCACGAGGCGTCCGTCAGAGGAACGCCACCTGCTCTCGTGCGCTTACTCGGCGCCGTCGGCCGCCAGTCCACGGCGGAGAAAAAGCGCCGGCGCTCAGGTGGTCTTGCCGCCGCAGCTCGAGCCGGCGCCGGCCGTGCAGCCGAAGCAGTGGCGGCCGGTCGCGATAGGCCTGGATTCGAGCGCCGCGAGGTCGAAGTCGCGGATGTGGTTCGGAACGCCGGCGCCGGTGGACAGGTCGAGCATCTGGTTGAAGTCGCAATCGTAGAGCCGGCCGTCCCAGCCGACGGAGAGGGTGTTGCGGCACATCGCGCCGCTAGCTGCGGCCGGGTTGAAGGCGGCGACCAGCCGCTCCATGTACTCTTCCAGATTGCCGGACTCGATCAGCCACTCCAGGAAGCGGCTGATCGGCATGTTGGTGATGCAGTAGAGCGCGTCGAATCGGACGCCGTGGAGCCGCGCCAGCTCGCGTTTCCACTCGGCCTCCATCGAGGCCTGAGGTCCGGGCAGGTACGCTCCCACGGGGTTGGTGATGAGCACCAGGCGCCGCTCGGGATCGCCGGCGCCGTAGCCGAACGCGTTCAGCCGGGTGAGGGCGGCGATGGACTTCTCGAAGACGCCTTCTCCGCGTTGCCGATCGGTGCTGGGCGCGCGGTAGTGCGGGAGCGAGCAGAGGACCTCGACTGCATGGCGAGCGAAAAACTCCGGTAAGTCTCGATGGGCCGGCGTCTCCAGGATCGTGAGGTTGCAGCGGTCCATCACGTGGCGGCCCAGCTCGCGGCATCGCTCGACGAGCCAGCGGAAGTCGGGGTTCAGCTCCGGGGCGCCGCCGGTGATGTCCACGGTCGGGATGCGGGTTCTCGCGAGCGCGTCGAGGCAGAGCTGCATCGTCTGGCGAGTCATCACCTCGAAACGGTCGGGGCCGGCGTCCACGTGGCAGTGCCGGCAGGTCTGGTTGCAGAGCTTGCCGACGTTGATCTGGAAGATCTCGATGCTCGTCGGGCGCAGCGGCGGGAGGCCAGCCGCGTCGAGCGCAGCCTCGAACTCCCGGGCCAGCGGCAGACGCCGGAGCGCCTCGAACTGGGCGGCCGAAGACGCCAGGGGCGCGCCGCGGGAGGCGAGCGAAGGCACGGTCGGCGGTGCCATCGCTCCTACATCCCCAGCTTCGTGGCGTGATTGCGCATCTGCACGCCATGCACCAGCGACGCTCCGCCGCGGATGGCCGAGGCGACGTGGACGGCCTCGGTCATCTGGTCGAGATCGGCGCCCTTCTCCATGGCGTCGCGGCTGTAGGCGTCGATGCAGTAGGGACACTGGACGGCGTGAGCCACCGCCAGAGCGATCAGCGACTTCTCGCGCACGGTCAGGGCCCCTTCGGCGAAGACCGCGGTGTACCAGTCGAAGAACTTCTTGGCGAGGTCGGGGCAGTTCTTCCCGATGTCCCCGAACTTCGCCAGGTCGTGCGAGTCGTAGTAGTGGTCGGTCATGGGGGCGCTCCTTCTGCGGCGGGGGGAATGGTAGCACGTCGTCGCTTGGTGTTCGCCACTGCGGTGCGCAGGTTCCGGGCCATCCTCTCGGCGCCGGGGCGCATCGGCGGCGTGAGCTTGAATCGGCGCTTGAAGGCCGCGGCATCCTGCCGTGCGAGGGTCTTGGAGTCGAGCCAGGGGCCGGCCGAACCGGCGCGCGAGAGACGAGAACCGTGGCTGGCGTCGAGCGGGCGGTGGTTGTACGGGCAGACCTCCTGGCAAACGTCGCAGCCGAAGACCCAGTCGCCGAATCGGGCGGCCAGCTCCGGCGGCGGCGGCGCCGAGGCCTCGATGGTCCAGTAGGAGATGCAGCGCGTCGCGTCCAGCTCGTAGGGGGCCGGGAAAGCCCCGGTCGGGCAAGCCTCCAGACAGAGCGTGCACCGTCCGCAGTCGCCGGAGTCGATGACGTCAACGGGTAGATCGAGATCGGTCACGATCGCGGCCAGCACGGTCCACGATCCCAGCCGGCGGTGGATGAGCATCGTGTTCTTGCCGACGAACCCGAGCCCGGAACGGGCCGCAAACGCCCGTTCCAGAAGCGGCGAGTGATCGACGAAGCTGCGGACCCGGGCGGCAGGGGCCAGGCGCCGGATTTCCTCCTTGAGCCCACGCAGCTTCAGCCCGACGAAGCGATGGTAATCCCGCCCCCAGGCATAGCGCGCGACCCTCCCGGTCCCCGGCGCCGGTGCCGGCGGGTGTTCGCCCGGGTAGTACGAGAGCGCCAGCGCCACGACGCTCCGGGCGCCGGGAAACTGCCGGGCCGGATCGGCGCGCGCCTCGAACTCGGCCCGCATGTAGTCCATCTCGCCGTGACGCCCCGCGTCCAGCCAGCGCGCCAGCCGGTCGCGATCGTCCGTCAGCGCCGCCGCCGGCCCAATCCGCGCGTCGTCGAACCCCAGCGCCGCCGCCCGCCGCTTGATCGCTTCCGCCAGTTGCCGCCCTTCGAGCACGGGCGCAGTGTACGGCAGGAGGGGGCCGCTTCCATTCGTGCCGTCCGCTTGCTAGTCTGGTTCTCCTTTTCCGGCTCGCAAATACCCTTCTCCGACCGTTGAGGTGATCTTCTCCATGGCTTCTCGAAAGTCCCCGGCGCCCCAGGGCCTCAGCCCGGCGGTGCGCGCTCTCGTCGATGACATCGTGGCCGTCCGCAGGGACATCCATCGCAATCCGGAGCTGGGCTTCCAGGAGAAGCGCACGTCCCAGGTTGTCGAGGAGCGCCTCAGAAAGATTGGCCTCGACGTGGAGCGCGTCGCCGGCACCGGCGTCGTCGGCCTCATCCGCGGCGGCAAACCCGGCAAGACGCTTCTGGTGCGCGCCGACATGGATGCCCTGCCCTTGCAGGAGCAGAACAAGACCGCCTACTGCTCGCAGGTCGCGAACACGATGCATGCGTGCGGCCACGACGGCCACGTCTCGGCCGCTCTGGCGGCAGCGCGTGTCCTGTTCGACGAGCGCGCCAAGCTGAAGGGCAACGTGAAGTTCATGTTCCAGCCGGCCGAGGAAGGCCCGGGCGGCGCGATGCCGATGATCAAGGCCGGGTTGCTGAAGGGACCCAAGGTCGACGCTGCCGTCGCGCTGCACGTCTGGAACGACCTGCCCGTCGGTACCATCGGCGTCCGTCCCGGCCCCATCATGGCCGCCGCCGACGAGATCCGCATCACCATCTGCGGCAAGGGCGGCCACGGCGCCGCGCCGCATCAGGCGATCGATCCGGTCGTCGTCGCCGCTCACGTCATCACCGCCTTGCAAACGATCGTCAGCCGTCAAGTCGATCCCGTCCACTCGGTGGTCGTCACCATCGCCAGCGTGCATGCCGGCAAGGCCTTCAACATCATCCCGCCGGAGGTCGAGCTACTCGGTACCGTACGCTCCTTCGACAAGGGTGTCCGAGCGGAGCTGCCCGAGCGGATCGAACGGCTGGTCCGAGGCGTCACTTCCGCGTTCGGCGCCGGCTATCGCATGCGGTACAAGCACGGCTACCCTCCGACCGTGAACGACAAGCGGATGTCGGAGTTCGTGAAGGGTTGCGCCTCGCAGTTGCCGTGTGTGCGCGAGGTGGTCGAAGCCGACGTCAGCCTGGGCGGGGAGGACATGGCCTACGTGCTCGAGAAGGTGCCCGGATGCTATTTCTTCCTCGGCAGCAGCAACGAGTCGAAGGGCATTACCAGCCCCCACCACAGCCCGACGTTCGACATCGACGAAGCTTGCTTGCCCATCGGCACCGAGGTGTTCTGCGAAGTGGCGCGCCGGTTCCTGGGTTGAGGCGACGACCCAAGGGCTTGAGTGGGTCGTCTTTCCGTGCTATCGTGGCGACCCCAGATGTGACTGAGGTAACCGAATTGCAGCCGGCAGTCGATGCGCGGCCGGCCCTCGCCGAGAGATAGAGGTGGTCCTCCGATGTCCGAAGAAATGAAGTTGAGTGGGTTTTCGCAGTTCATCTTCTACAAGCTCGATCAGTCGTACCACCGGCTCGACGAGAAGACCCGCGAGGCGGGCGTCCGGCAGTTCACCGAGACGGCCGAGAAATCGGGCTCGGGCATCGAGACCAAGTTCTATTCGAGTGTGGGTCTGCGGGCCGACGTCGACTTCTTCGTTTGGAACCGCGCCGCCCAGGTGGAGGATCTGGAGAAGCTTGCGGTAACGCTGCGTCACACGGCTCTTGGACGCTATCTCCACACGCCGTATCTGTACGTCAGCCTCTATCGCGAGTCTCCGTATCCCAAGCTCAAGGACCACGAGCCGCCGAAGCTCGACAACCCGCAGTACATCTTCGTCTACCCGTTCGTGAAGATGCGCTCCTGGTACCACTTGCCGCTGGAGGAGCGGGGCAAGGCCATGCGCGAACACATCGCCGTCGGCCACAAGTTCGAACGCGTCAAAGTGAACACGAGCTACTGCTTCGGACTGGGCGATCACGAGTTCATCATTGCGTTCGAATCCAGCTATCCCGGCGACTTCGAAGCGCTGGTTCGCCGGCTCAGAGACAGCGAAGCGAGCCGTTACACCCAGATCGAGACGCCCATTTTCATGGGCCACATCGGCACGGCCACCGAAATCCTGCGCACCTGCGTGTGACTCGAAGGCTGGGGCCTCGACTGCCGAGGCGCAGATTCACTTCCCGTGCGAGCAGTGGCACTCTCCGATGACGCCCGAGCAGTGGCCGCACTTGCAACCGGGTTTGTCCTTCGAGCAGGTGCAGTTGCTGCCGGCCGATCCGGCTTCACCGGCGGCGTTGCCCGAACCGGCTTCGGTCCCCGCCTTTCCGGAGCCTGCCTCCGCGGCTTCGCCCGTGGTGGCGGCATCCTCGCGGATACTGCCGACAGGCGTCGGTTCGCCGGCCTTGCCCTCCACCTTGGGTCCGTGGCTCTCGACGGGGACGACGGCCGGATGGCCCGCGGGCATCGAACCACCGGAAGCCTTGCCGCCATCATATTGATGCGCGGGAATGTCCGCTTGCTCGCGCGCGTTGGCCGCTCCCGCGACGGGGGCCTCGTCCGCCTCGCGCACCTTGATCTTCTCCAGCCGCTCCCGATCGGCTGCGGAGTCGCATCCGGAGAGAAGGAACACTGCAATCAGGGCCAGGACGCCGAAACAGAGCGGTCGGAGGGGAAGCATGGTCGGTTTCTCCTGTCTTGCTGCTGCGATGGAATCAGACGAACTGGACGGGCGGCCTTCCAGGCACGATCCCGGCGCCGGCGGCGCGTGCGAGCAGCTCGGTCACGGCGCGGCGGCCCTTCTCTCCGAAGTCCAGGGTGTAGTCGTTGACGTACATGCTCACGAAACGGTCTGCCCGCTCCAGGTCCATGTCGCGGGCCCAGTTCAGCGCGTGCGCGAGCGCGTCCTTGCGGTGCTCCAGGGCGTGGGCGATGCTGGCGTGAACGATACCCGCGATGGCGACCGCCTCCGCGGGCGGGAAGTCGCGCCGGATTCCATTGGCGCCCAGCGGCAACGGAAGCCCCGTCTGATCGCGCCACCACTCGCCTAGGTCGACGACCTTGCACAAACCCAGATCGCCGTAGGTGAGTTGACCCTCGTGGATGATGAGCCCGGCGTCGGCTCGCCCCTGGGCGACTTCGCGCAGGATCTCGTCGAAAGCCACCACGGTGTAGGGGAATTCGCCCATGCAGAGGCGCAGGGCGAGATAGGCGGTGGTCATCGTGCCGGGGACCGCGACTGTCTTGCCTCGTAGCTCGGCGAGCGTCATCGGCTCTCGCGCGACCACGAGCGGGCCGTAGCCGTCGCCCATGCTGGCGCCGCAGTGCATCAGGGCATAGCGGTCGGCGACGTGAGCGTAGGCGTGGAGCGAAAGCGCCGTGACGTCCAGCTCGCTCCTGGTGGCACGGCGGTTGAGTGTCTCGATGTCCTGCAGGATGTGCTCGAACTCGTAGGGCCCGCTGTCGACGAGACCCTTGGCGAGGGGGTAGAACATGAACGCATCGTCGGGGTCGGGGCTATGCCCCAGGGTGATCTTTCGCTTCGGCATCGGACGCCTCACTTGGCGGGAGGGGGGCTCATGAATACGAGGCAAATCATCCGTTCTCTTCCGGGGTTGGAGACGGCGTGCTCCACACCCGCCGGCGCCAGCACGGCCTGCCCGGCCAGGAGCCGCTTCTCCTCCTGTCCGACCCGAAACATCCCGCCCCCTTCGAGCACGGCGTAGACCTTGTCGGCGTCCGCGTGGACGTGCGCCTTTTGGTCCTGGCCTGCCTCGAAGCAGTAGAGGTCGCAGAGCATCCGTTCGGTCGAGAAGACGCCGATCTTGCTCAGCTTCTCCGCCGAGAAGTCGAGCATTCCGAAAAGTTCCGCCACCTGCACGGTCGAATCACCTCACCCTTCGAGTTCGCAGACCGCCGATTATACCAGATCTCGGCAGTCCGGCGCCTCAATACGGCCGCTTCACGCGATAGAGCATCTCTTCGCGCTCGCTCCACTCGGTCTTCGTTGAGAGCGTCTCGTCGCCGACCTTGGTCGTGCCGGCGATCTTGCTCTTGATCGTCGCCACGGCCACGACCCGAAGCGTCTCCTCGCCGTAGAGCTGATTCTTGGCCGCCCCCTGCACGCTGATGCTGAGGATGCGGAACCTTCCCGAGTAGGGGTCCTTGCCGCCCAGGATCTTGCACGCCTCCGTGTCGCTGATGGAGATGAAGTCCTGGCCCGCGATCTGCACACTCGGGTCCTCGTTCACCTTCGGAAGATCCGGGTTCTTGCGAGAAGCCAGATCGAGCGCGAAGAAGTTGAGATAGCGATCGACCACGTAATCGCCTGCTCCGGGGACGATGCCGTCTTCGGAGTTGAGATCGTCGGCCTGCTTGTCGTTGCCGCCTCCGTTGATGTGCTTGACGTTGGTCCTCACGAGCCCGTCGGTGGAGATGTCGGACTCTCCGGTCAGGAACGCCGGACCCGGGATCAAGCTGCACTTCTTGGCGTCCACCGGCTTGAAGTGAGAGTATCCGGCGCTGTGGACGTAGTACGGGTTCTTGCCGACGCTGAAGGCCGCGGAGTCGTAGAGAGGCGTGGGGAACAACCTCGCCTTCAGGAGCGCCAGCTGCAGCGCCCCCTTGGCCAGGTACTGGGCCTGCACGCGCCGCACGTTGGTCGTGTTCTGCGTCACGTCGGTCTGATTCGCCCGCCAAACGGCCATGCCCATGACGAGCAGCATCGCCGCCACGATGAGGACCATCACCAGGAGCATCCCCGATCGCTCAATGCGCGTTCGCATCGATGCCTCCCAGGTTGGCCCTGAAAGAGATGAGCCACAGCTCCTTGTCATGGTCGCCCAGCCCGTGTCGGCCCGTGGCCTTGCCGGACCACTTGATGCGCAACACCAGCTTCTTGAAGTTCTGGTTGTCTCCGGTCTTGGCGGACTTGTCGCTGCGGCTCGTCACCTGGAACTGGTCCAGCGAGGTCACCACGGTGGCCCAGGCGCTGCCTGAAAGCGTCGAAGGTTGCGTCGCCGAGAGGCTCTTGTAAAGGTGCTCCCCGGGTTTCTGTTTGGGCTTGTAAGGGGAAAAATCCCAATCCTCCGCCCCGAGCGTCATCTTCGTGAAATACCGATCGAAGGCGTCCCCCGGCTTCCCGGGCTGCGTGTAGTCGATGTTCGGGTTGTTCAGGTAGTTGAACTTAAGCTGATTGTCCTCTTTGAAACGGCCCACCCAGAGATCGACCCGGTACTGGATGTTGTTGCTGCTGGCGTTGCCCGCGGTGCGGATACGACTGAACGGAAAGGCGCTGTCCACGGTCCAGCCGCTCTCGGCGAACACGTCGTCCAGG
>JACQFU010000120.1 GCA_016199905.1 Candidatus Wallbacteria bacterium | reverse complement strand
ACCACGAGGAGCTGGACATCATCAACTTCACGGGCGGCGAGCCGACGCTGCACCCCCAGCTTCCGGAGTTCCTCGAGATGTGCCGGGATGCCGGCATCCGGCGGTTGACCATCTCCACGAACGGACTGAAGCTCCTGGACGAGGAGTACGTCCGGCGGCTGGCCGCGCTCGACGCGCGGATCGTACTTTCGCTCGACACTTTCCGGCCGGAGACGGACCTGAAGCTGCTGGGCGCAAACACCGTGAAGTCGAAGCTCAAGGTGTTGGAGCTGCTGGCCAAACACGACGTCGTGACGACGATTCTGCCCGCGGTGGCGGCAGGCCTGAACGACGACGAGGTAGGTCCGCTCTTCGACCTGGTAATGAAGACTCGGAACATCTGTTCGCTCGAGTTGCACACGCTCACGTTCACGGGCCAGGGGGGCGTCGGCTTCGACCGTTCCGCGAGGATCTCGATCCCGGATCTGCATCGGCGGCTGGAGCAAGCCACCCAGGGGCGCATCCAGTGGCGGGACTTCGTGCCGTCGCCGCTGGCTCACCCGCATTGCTACAGCATCTGCTACATCCTGACGCTGGATGGAGGCGGGTACGTGCCGTTTGCGCGGTTCTGCTCGCGGGCCAAGCTCTACGAGTTGCTGGCCGACTCGCTCTACATCGAGCCGCGGGAGAAGCTGGAAGAGCTGTTCCGCGACCTGATCGACGAGCTGTGGGCCAACCCCGAGAAGCTGTCCGAGAGCGAGGACGTGCTGGCCACTCTCAAGCGGCTGCTGGCCGATATGTTCCCGCGCGACCGCGCGCTGGGCATCGCGGAGCGCCAGCGGATCGCCGAGCGGTGTGTCAAGGCGATCTACATCCACAGCCACATGGACGAGGAGAACTTGACCGCGAGGTCTTTCACTCCTTCACGAAGGGGATGTGCCCGAAGTGCAGGTCGCTCGTGGACGGGGCGCGCCTGGTGCGCGGCGGCAAGGTCTACCTGCGCAAGCAGTGTCCGATGCACGGCCAGTCGGAGGCGCTGATTTCGGGCGACGCGGACTGGTGGCTGCGCTCGCTGACCTTCATCAAGCCGGGCAGCGTGCCGCTGAAGCACTCGACGGCGGTATCGGAGGGCTGCCCCAAGGACTGCGGGCTCTGCCCCGACCACGAGCAGCACAGCTGCTTGCCCATCATCGAGATCACCAACCACTGCAACCTGGAGTGCCCCATCTGCATCGTGCAGAACCGCAACAACTACAACATGAGCCGCTCGGAGTTCGCCGACACGGTCCAGGGGATCGTCGACAAGGAGGGGCTCGTGGACACGATGAACCTCTCGGGCGGCGAGCCGACGGTGCACCCGCAGTTCCTGGAGTTCCTCGACCTGGCGCGCAGGCCGGAGATCGCAAGGGTCTCGATCAGCACCAACGGCCTTCGCATCGCGCAGGACTACGGCTTTTGCCAGGAGCTGGCGGCCCGCAAGGTCTACGTGAACCTGCAGCTCGACGCCATGCGGAACCCCGAGCTGCGCGTGCTGCGCGGCGGCGGCGACCACCAGGCCGTGAAGGAGCGGGCGCTGGACAACCTGGAGCGGGCCGGCGTGCGCACGACGATCGTGTCGACGGTGGCCAAGGGGGTCAACGATGGCCAGATCGGCGACTGCGTGCGGTTGCTGTTCGAGCGCGACTTCATCCTTTCACTCATGTTCCAGCCAGCCTCGTACACGGGCTACGGCGGCGCTCACTTCGGGCCGCACGACCCGATGAACACGATCACCATCCCCGACGTCGTGCGGGCAGCCGAGGAGCAGACGCAGGGCATGCTTCGCCGGTCCGACTTCTTGCCGCTCCCCTGCTCGCACCCCGGCTGCTTCGGCCTCACCTACATGCTGAAGACCGACGAAGGGTTCGTGCCCTTCCCCCGGTTCGTGGAGCTGGAGCGCTATCTCGAGATGATCTCCAATCGGGGCACCATCCGTCCCGACGAGCAGTTCGAGGGTGCGATCCGAGCCACCATCGACGAGATGTGGTCCAGCTCCGGGCAGATGCCGGACAGTCAGAAGATCCTCCGCACGTTGAAGAAGGCGATCCGGTTGATGTACCCGCCCGAGCGCGCGCTGGAGCTGGAAGAACGGATGCACCTGGGCGAGGGTCTGGTGAAGACGATCTTCATCCACGCGTTCATGGACGAGCACACGTTCGACGTCGACCGGATCAAGAAGTGCTGCACGCATTACGCGATGCCCGACGGCCGGTTGATGCCGGGCTGCGCCTACAACATGTTCTACCGGCACAAGGACCCGCGCTACCAGGCGCCGGTAGGCAAGGCGCAGATCTGGGGGCAGGCCCCCGGAAAGGACGCTGCCGAGAGCTGATGGCGGACCCGCTCGATCGGCTGCTCGCGGGCAAGCGCGCGCTCGTGACCGGCGGCTCGCGAGGGCTGGGCCGGACCTTCTGCCGCGTTTTCGCAGAGCACGGGGCGCGCGTGGCCTTCACCTACAGCAAGGACGAACAGGGCGCCCGGCTGACTCTGGACGCCGCTGGCTCCTCGGAGGGGGCCGTGGTTTCAGCCCACCGCGCGTCGGTGCTCGACACCGAGGCCACGGCGCAAGTCGTCCGGGAGCTGGAGAGCGCCTGGGGCGGCATCGACGTGCTGGTCAACAACGCCGGCATCACGCAGGGCCGTCCTGCCGGGGATGATCCGGCGCCGCGGCGGGGTCATCCTCAACATCGGGTCGCTCGCGGGCGAGCGGATGATCGAGGCGCCGGTCCACTACTGCGCGAGCAAGGCCGCGCTGCGCGGAATGACGCAGGCGATGGCCAAGGAGGTGGCGCGTTACCAGATCCGCGTGCAATGCCTGGCCCCCGGCCTGCTCGAGGACGGCGTCGGGAAGAACTTGCCCGACTACCGCCTCGCCGACTACCTGAAGCACTGCGCGCTGGGTCGCGTCGGAACGTTCGAAGAGGTGGCGCAGTTCGCGGCCTTTCTGGCCAGCGACGCCAACAGCTACATGAACGGCGAGACGATCGTGATGGACGGGGGCGTGTGACCGCTCGGCGAGCCTCCTGCCTGGTCTTCGGCGGCTCCGGCGCGCTGGGTCAGGTCGTGTGCCGGACACTTGCGGCCAGCGGAGCGCGCGTCGCGCTGACGTACCGAGGCGGCGAGGCCGTTGCCCGCGAGCTGGCGGCGAGCCTGCCCAACGCGCTTGCGCTGCGCGCCGAGATGCGGAGCGTGGCCGACGTCGAATCGGCGGTCGACCGGGCGGCCGGCGCCATGGGGGGCGTCGACGCCTTCGTGCAATGCGCGGGCGTCGGCATCACCGTAGAAGGCGGCGGCGAGACCGTCCACCACAAGATGACGCAAGTCGACGAGCGCGCCTTCGACGAGATGCTCGCCGTCAACCTGAAGAGCACGTTCTTTGCCTGCCGGCGCGTGGCGGAGGTGATGCGGGCCGGAGGGGGCGGCAACATCGTGTTGGTGGGCAGCATCGACGGCGTGAAACCGGTTCCGGCCCCCGTCCACTACGCGGCCTCGAAGGCAGCGCTGGGCGGCATGACGCAGGCGATGGCCAAGGAGCTGGGCGAACATGGCATCCGCGTCAACGTGGTCGCGCCGGGCATCCTCGAGGGCGGTCTCTCGAGCGTGCTTCCGGACGGATTGCGGCGCGAGTATGTGAAGCATTGCGGCTTCAAGCGACTGGGCCGATTCGCGGAGATCGCCAGCGTCATAGCGTGGCTGGCGCTGCGCAATACCTACGTCACAGGCCGGACGATCCTGTTGGATGGGGCGCTATGAGGTTCCTCGGTCTCCTCACGCTCGGCTTCTGCGCCGTGCACGGCCGGGTGCACCTGGCGAGGGGGCATGCCGAAGACCTTCTCTGGGCCTGCTATGTCGCCAACCTGCTGATCGCGGCGGGGCTGCTGATGCGGTGGGCCGGATGCAATGCGGTGGGCACGCTCTGGCTCGCGACGGGGCTGCCGATCTGGCTGCTCGACCTTGCCGGAGGGGGAGAGTTCTTTCCGACGTCGCTGCTGACGCACGTCGGCGGTCTGGTCACGGGCTTGGCCGGACTACGCGTCATGGGCGTGCCCGATGGGACGTGGTGGCGCGCCGCTCTCGGCTTCCTGGCGCTGATCTTCGCCAGCCGCTGGCTCACGCCGCCGGAGGCTAACGTCAACGTCGCCTTCCGAGTCTGGAACGGCTGGGAACGGCGTTTCTCATCCTACTCGGTGTACCTTTCGGGTCTTGTTTCGGTCCACGCGGCCGCCTTTTACGGGCTGGAGCAGGCCTTGCGCAAGGCGGTGGCGCCGTGACCGCCCATCCGGCGACCGAGAAGTACGCGCGTCACGTCAACCCCACGTTCGTGAAGATGCTGGGCCTGCTGGGATACGGGCGGGTCTACTTGAAGGCGCGCGACGTCTGGGTCTGGGACGATCGGGGCCGGCAGTACCTGGACGCCCTGGCCGGCTTCGGGTCGGTGAACGTCGGACACAACCACCCGCGACTCGTGGGGCGGCTCCGCGAGTTCCTCGAGCAGGACGCGATGAACCTCTGCCACGTCGGCCCGGCGGTGCAGGCGGCGGACCTGGCGGAGGCGCTGGCGGCCCGGCTGGGGCCGGAGCTGGAGGTCACGCTCTTTTCGACCAGCGGCGCGGAGGCGGTCCGATCGTGGGCGAGGCCCGGCTGCGAAGGCCTTTCGAAAAGCTGCTGCCTGGCTGCGAGTCGGTGCCCTTCGGCGACCTCTCCGCGCTGGAGGAGCGACTGGCGACGCGGCTCTTCGCGGCGTTCGTCGTGGAGCCAATCCAGTGCGAGGCGGGCGTGCGCATCCCGTCGGCCGGCTACCTGTCGTCGGCGCAGGAGCTCTGCCGCCGGCACGGCACGCTGCTGGTGGCCGACGAGGTGCAGACCGGGCTGGGGCGTACGGGCCGCTGGTTCGCCCACGAGGCGGAGGGGTTCGTACCGGACGTGTTGGCGCTGGCCAAGTCGCTGGGCGGCGGCATCGCGCCGGTGGGCGCCACGGTGACCACCGCCGCGATCCATCGCCGGGCCTACGGCCGATTGGACCGCTTCGACCTGCACGGTTCGACCTTCGCCGGCAACGCTTTCGGGTGCGTCGCGGGGCTGGAGACACTGGCGATCCTGGCCGACGAGCGGCTGGTGGAGAACGCCGAGGAGCGAGGGCGGCAGTTGCTCGCGGCACTGAAGCGCGGACTGGAGGGCCACCCGCTGGTGCGCGACGTGCGCGGCCGGGGACTTCTGGCCGCGATCGAGCTGGGGGCGTCGTGGGACGCAGGCGGGCTGCTCGGGCCGCCCGTGCAGGTTCTTGGACAGTGGGCGTCGCTGGAGCTACTGGAGCGTGGAATTCTTTGCCAGCCGGCTTCCCAGCAATGGACTGTATTGCGGTTGGAGCCTCCCCTCACGATCGGGGCTGCCGAAATCGATCGGCTGGCCGCGGCAGTGTGCGAGGTGCTGGCCGATCGCCAGAGCCTCGTCAAGACGATGGCCGACGTGGCCACGCGAGTGAGTCGACAGTTTGTGTCTGGATGGAAATTTTGAGCATCCTATCGCCACGAGAGCTGCGCCGCGATCTCGGCTTCGCCGCGGGTCTCTTGCTGGGCCGTCCCTTCTCGTGCCTGCTGCAAGTGACCAACCGCTGCAACATGCGGTGCAGCTTCTGCGACTTCTGGCCCAACGGCGTCTCGCC
>JACQFU010000119.1 GCA_016199905.1 Candidatus Wallbacteria bacterium | reverse complement strand
GCCTCGCAGGCGGCCCTCGTGCTCAAGGACGCGGGCATCCTGGTGCGGGCCACGGAGTCCACCACCGGCGGCATCCAGGCCGCCGCGAGGGCCCTCGCCTCGACCTCGGCCGGCCTGGCCACGCTGGCCCGCAGCATCGAAAAAGTCGGCGCCCGGCTCGAGGCGTGATGCAAAACCCCGCCGCAAAACTTCGCGTCGAGTTCCGCATCGCCAGGCGCCTCGCCTTCCCTTCCCTCAAGGGCATGGAGGTGCTCGCCTCGCTCTTGCCCCACGGCGCAGTCAGCGGTTGTCAGCCCGATATTCTCGAAAGCTCTCCCGACTCCAACGAGTCTTTCTACGCCATCCTGATGAGGCCGGCCGCCTCCGAGGCGCAGCAGGCGATCGGCCGGCAGCTGGGCGCCGACCCCGAGCTCACCGAGGTCCGCGTGCTCCCGGCCGACGACGAGGACGAGCCGGAGCGTCCGACCCGCGAGGTCGCCGTCCGCTCCGAACGCCTCCACGAGCTGGAGCGCCAGGCATCCGAGATGATCGCCGCCTTCGGCCGCATGTCCGGGACCCTGCGCCGCCTGCGGCCGGGCAAGGACTTCGACGGCCCGGAGGACAGAGACGGACTCGAAGGGCTGCGCGCGGCCCACCAGACCGGCATGGCCCTGGCCCAGCAAATGCGCGACACGGCCCGCGGTCTGCTCGTGGTGCCCGCCAGCGTGCTGCTTTCCCGGCTGCGCCGGCCGGTCCGCGACCTGGCCCGCGAGCTGGGCAAGCAGGTCCAGTTCACGGTCCTCGGCGGCGATACGGAGCTGGAGCAATCCGTTCTGGACGAGCTGCGCGAACCGATGGTGCACCTGGTGCGAAACGCCGCGGGACACGGCATCGAGATGCCCGAGGACCGCCTGCGCGCAGGAAAGACCCTCCCTGGCACCATCGCGGTCGGCACCTATATCGCCGGCGACAACTTCGTCATCGACATCCGCGACGACGGCCGCGGCCTCGACACCACCCGCATCAGCAAGCGCGCGATGCAGATGGGCCTCGTCACGCCCGAAGAACTGGAGGCGATGACCGACGCCGAGATACTCAACTTCATCTATTTGCCTGGGTTCTCCACGGCCGACAGCGTCAGCACGCTTTCCGGTCGCGGAATCGGGATGGACGTCGTCAAGGCGCGAGTCATCAAACTTCACGGCACCATCGAGACTGTGAGCCTGCCCGGCCAAGGCACGACCTTCACGCTGCGCGTGCCGCTGGCGGCCTCGCTCATCCGCGCGCTGGTCGTCGAGGCGGGAGGGCGCAGGCTCGCGCTGCCTTCGAGCGCCATCCGATCCGTCGGCTATGCCTCGGACTTCGTCGGTGCCAAGGCCCGAGGCGTTCCCATCTTCAGCCTCGCCGGAGCGCTCGGCTGGGGCAGCCCTCCCGCGCCGCTGGTCGTCGAAGTCGGCGTCGCCGAGAAACGCATCGCACTGGGCGTCGAGGCCTGCCTCGCTCACGAGGAGCTGGCCATCCGTCCCCTCGGCCGCTACCTCGGCCACGTCCCCGCCATCACCGGCGCAGCCATCCTCCAGAACGGCCAGCCTGTCCTGGTCCTGGACGCGGCCGAGCTGGCCGACCAGCTGGGAGTCTGATGGCGATCCCGCACAAGGCGACCCGCGGCTCCTTGCGGCCGATCCTGGAGCAGCTCGAAGAGCTGGTCATCGAGGCAGGCCTCACGGGCTTGGCGGGCTCCGGAGAAGCGATGGCCCTGCAGCTCGACGATCTCGCCAGCCGGCTGGAACCGATGTCCGGCGCAGCCGACGCAGCCGCTGTCGCCACGCAGACCGCCACGACGATCCGCCGCATCCTGAGCCAGGAACAGCCCCGGCCGCACGGGTTCTCCGAGCGGCTGCTGGAGACGCTGGCCGTCTTCAGCGACCTGGCACAGGGCGAGGACGTGTCGGAGCGAGTCGCCGCGCTCGGGCGGGCGTTGGCTCCGCAGCCCGCGGCGTCTGCGCAGCCATTGCCACCTCCGCCGGACGTGGGCCGGCTGTTCATCCTGGAGGCGACGGGGTGCCTCGACAACGTGGAGCAGGCGCTGCTCGACCTGGAGCGCGGCTCGGCGGACGCCGAGCCGTTGCGCGATCTGGCCCGCGATCTTCACAACCTTAAAGGTAGTGCTGGAATGTCGGGCCACGAGGACGTTGTCGAGCTTTCGCACGCGATGGAGAACCAGGTGCTGGGCCTGCTTTCGGACCCGAACGCGGACCGCGCGCGGGTCATCGACTCGCTGCTGAAGGGACTCGACGAGGCGAAAGCCATCGTGGAACGCCTGAACCTCGAAGAGGCGGCGGCCCAGGAGGCCGCCGCCTCCGCGCAGACGGCAGCCGATTACCTGTGCTTCGAAGCGGGTGGAAAGCGGCTGGCAGTGCGGCTCGCCGAGGTAGCGCGAGTGGAGAGGGTGCCGCCGAGTACCCCGGTTCCGTTCACTCCGCCCTTCGTGTTGGGCCTGGTCAACCTGGGAGGCGAGCTGTTGCCGATGGTGGATCTGGCCCTGCGGCTGGGTTTCGCGGCCGCGCCCGAAGAGCCCCGATGGGTTCTGGTGGTGGGAAAAGGCGAGGAGCGGATCGCGTTGAGAGTCGACAAAGTCGCCCAGATCGTGACGCTGGGCGCGGATCGATTGTCGGCGCTCCCGGAGAGCCAGACCGCGCCGGAACTGCCGCTCGCGGCGGCTATCGACGGCGAGGCGAGCACGCCCGTGCTCGACGCGCGCCGCATCGCCGCCTGGCTGGGAACGCGGTGACCAAGATGGACCCAAGGACCGTGCTCATCGTCGACGACTCGCCGGCCATCCGGGCCGGGTTGCGCCGCATCTTGGAGCCCGCCGGGTACCGGATCGTGGCCGAAGCCGCCGACGGTTCCGAGGGAGTGGCGCGCTATGCGGAGCTGGCGCCGGACCTGGTGACGATGGACGTGGAGATGCGGCCGATGGACGGCCTGACCGCGCTGAAGAACATCCGGACCTACGACCCCTCCGCGCGCGTGATCGTGATAACCTCCGCCTACCGGCAGGCGGAAGTTCTCGAGGCTTTGGCTCTGGGAGCGGGTTTTGTCCTACGAAAGCCTCCCAAGGCTGATAAACTGTTGGAAGCGGCCCGAAGACTTCTCGCCCGTCCGAGCGGGTCCAATGCCGCCCGAGGAAGCAGCCATGACTGAAGAGAAGAAGCCCGTCATCGTCGTGGACGACTCGCCGGTCGTCCGCACACTCCTGAAGCACATCATCGACGGAAGTCCCGAATTCTACGTCGCCGCTCAGGCCGGAGACGGGCTCGAGGCCGTGGCGTTCATCAAGAAAATGAGACCCGCGGTCGTCACGATGGACGTCCAGATGCCGCGGATGGACGGCCCCAGCGCGATCAAAGAGATCATGCGCGACTGCCCCACTCCCATCATCGTGTGCAGCGTGCTGGCCGTGGAGGGCGCCCCGGTGGTGCTGAGGTCGCTGGAGTACGGCGCCTTCGACTTCGTCACCAAGCCACGCAGCGTGATGTCGGACCCGAATCTGTTCGCGGCGGTGCTTCTGGGCAAGCTGCGCGCGGCCTTGACCGCCAACCGGGCATCGCTGGCCGCGGCGCCTGGCGATCCGCTCCCCGCCAGCGACGAACCCGAGCCGGCCGCGGCGCAGGAAACAGGTTCGGCGACGGCGAGTCGTCAGCCGACGATACCGGCCGCCGTCCCCTCCGGTTTCGAAGGCAGCATCCCCGCGGAGGTCGTGGTGTTCGGCTCCAGCACGGGCGGACCGAAGGCGATCCTCTCCATACTTCCCGGTTTCCCAAGGGACTTCGCTCCCGCCGTGATCGTGGCGCTCCAGGACGTTCCGGGGCAGATCCTCAAGCTGATCGCCGACCAGCTCTCCAAGGTCTGCGCCTTGCCGGTGGAGATGGCGACGACCGAGCGGCCCGTGATGGGGGGCAAGATCCTCCTCATCGGCGCCGAGAGTCACGCCATGCTGATCCGAGGCGCCGAGACAGAACCGCGATTGAAGCTGCTCGAGAGGCAGCTCGCTACAGAGCAGTCTCCGTCCCTCAACGGCCTGTTTTCCAGCATCGCGGTCGCCTGCCCGGGCCGCTGCATCGGCATCCTGTTGACGGGCACGGGCAAGGACGGCGCGCTGGGTCTCAAGAAGATCCGGCAGGCCGGAGGCCGCACCATGGTCGAGGACAAGCGCACGGCGGTCGTCTACGACAAGCCAGCCGCCGCCATCGCGCTGGACATCGTCGACATGGTGCTCCCGTCGCAGAAAATCGTCGAGGCAATCCTTCAGGTTCTCGCCTGCGCCCCCGCCGCTGTGGCCGTACTGTCGCACTAGCACCATCCGATTCGAAGGGAAAGAAGCGTCGGACAGACGCTGTGGAGTTTATGGACCTTACGAAGAAGAGAATCCTCGTCGTGGATGACGAGATGGACATTCGCACGATGCTCAAGCGCGCCATCGAGCGCCATCTCAAGATCCCGACCGACACGGCCAACAGCGGACTGGAGGCGCTCGAGCAGATCCGGGAGCACGCCTACGACTTGATGGTGACCGATCTGGCGATGCCTGAGATGGACGGTCTGAGTCTGTTTCGCGTCGTCAAGGAGCGCCACCCCGGCATCCAGGTGATCGTGCTCACCGCCACCGCGTCGCTGGATTCTTCTGTAGCGGCCGTGAAGAGTCACGTCTTCTCTTACCTCACGAAGCCGATCGCGATGGACAAGTTCCTCAGAGAGGTCGAGGCGGCGCTGGACGCCCAAGAAGCCGAGAAGACGGCAGCCTTGGCCGGCGCCGGCGACCTGATGGAAGTCCTCCGCAAGGTCGACAAGGCCGCCGAAGACATCGCGCAGAAGCTGGAGACGCTCGTGGGCCAAGCCCCCGTCACGACGATGATGGAGTTGAAGGCCCTGATGTTGCACCTCAAGGAGCAACTGCGCAACCTGAGAGAGCTGGCGGTGAGGAAGGGGTAGAGGTTCCTCAATCCATGTCCGGCGGCGACACCTTCTTGATCCACGCGCGGAAGTCGCCGTCGTATCCGGCCTTCTTCTGAAGCTCGCGGACGCGGCCGAAGAGACTCTCGCGCTGGGGCGAGGTCATCGGCTTCAACTGCTGCACGGCGTCGGCGACGCTGGCGGTCTGCCCGTGAACCTTCTGCTCGGTCTTGCCGAACGCCGTGTCCGAAGCCACCGGCGCGGGAACTTTCAGGTAGTCGCGCGCAACCACGTCGGCAACGCCCGCGCTGTGTTTGCGCGAGACGGCGATGTTGCCCTTGCCGGTCACGACGTTGCCAACACCGAAAACGTTGTCAAAGCTCGTGAGCTTGGCGGCGCCGCCCTCGGCGAAGATGTAGAACTCGCCCTTCTGGGGCACGCCCGGCAGCGGCTCCGGGATCGAGCCGATGGAGCTGATCACCTGCGTGGTGCGCCGCTCCACCTCGGTGCCCTTCAACTGGATGACCTTGCCGTCCTTGATCTCGGTGCGGATGAAACGCAGGCCCGCCAGCCGGCCGTTCTCCAACAGGAAGCCCACCGGCAAATGCAACGGCTCGAAGCGGAAGAGGAACTTGCTCATCGCGTTTTGCAAAAGGCGCTCGCGGACCTCTTCGGTCTTCTTGCGCTCTTCGAGGGTGGCGTTTTCCTTGTAGGCCGCAACCGGCATGTCGAGCGCGCGGCGGCGGTAGTAGAGCGTGCAGCCCTTGACCCCCAGGTCCGAGAGCGTCAGGCCGTGCTGCGCGAGGATCGCGGCGATGCCTTTGTGCTCCAACGTCAGCATGTCGTAGTTGTGGCCGCGGCTGCGCAGCGCCTTGCCGGCCAGCTCCAGCATCACGATCTTCACCACGTCGTAGCTGGCCAGGCCGCCGCCCAGGACGAAGCAGTCGTCCTCGATCTCGTAGGTCGGTCCGTCATAGCCTTTTTCGTGGTAGTGGTTGAACCAGTAGACCAGCGGGTTCTGATAGACGAGACCCTTCCCGACGTAGTCGTCCAGACCGTCCAGCCCGACGGGCCGGTCCTTCCAGGCGCCGTTGGCCAGCAACACGGCGCTGAAGCCCCACTGGCGGGCCAGTTCCTCGAAACCGAGGTCGCGCCCCAGCTTCACGCCGGGCACGAAGTGGACACCGGGGCGGGTGAGCTTGGAGTTGATGCGCTCGTACTCCTGAGCGCGCTGCTTGTCGTGCCAGCGAGGCAAGCCGTCCTCGATCTTGCCGTAGGGCTTGAGGTTCTGCTCCAACACGACCACCTCGATACCCCGGTCGGCCAGCGTCGCGGCGGCCTCGGCTCCCGACACGGCTCCCCCGACAACGGCGACGACGTACTTGGACTGGCTCTCGACGGACATGCTCGCTCCAACTCCTTTAGGTGCTTTCCGGGTGACGGGTGACCGCTTGGCCGCTTGGCCGCGGGACAGAGAGTCCTACCAAGGTAGTACGACCCCGTCACGATCTCAATCGCTGGCGGTCATGGACCGCGCGGCGGGAGAGCGCAAGAAACAAGCCAACTCGGCCAGCCATTCCGGCGGCTGGACTGGCGACCGCCCCTCCCCAGCCGCCTGCGATCAGCGGCCGCGACCGAACGTGTAGACGACTCCGAGACCGATCTGCAGGTCGTCCAGGTTATAGGCGGCGTTGGGGCCGTAGTAGTACTTCGCGAAGACGTCGAAGTCGACGCGACGGCCCGGGAACTCGACGCCGCCAAAGACGGAGAAGACGTTCTCGCTGATCGCCGCACTGCCTTGCCGGTTGACAGTCGCGTTGCCAAACCCGATTCCGTAGTACGGGTGGTGCTTGAGGCGGAATACGCTCGAGCCGGCCGCGAAGACTTCGACATCCAGTTCGATCACCTGAACGTCGGCATTGCTCCCATTCCAGAAATTGTAGGCAGCCTCGTAGGCGAGCTGGTAGTACTCACCCCAGCGATCGGGCGTTTTGTAACGCAAGCCGAGGTTGCTCAACAGGGATCCGTCGGAGGGCCTGTTCCCGTTGGGGTTGTAGCCGGAGAGGCGCCAGAAGGCGGCCCATTCGCTGGGGAACTTGTGGCCGTCGCGCAGGCCAAAGTATCCGTTCAGATCGTCGGGTGAGGGCGCCTTGGCCGGCTCGACCACGGGCGGCAACGGGATCGACTCCGAGGTAACCACTTCGGTGACCTCCTGCGAGGTCGTGTCGACGGGCTCCTGGCTCAGCAGACCTTCTTCGAGCCCCGTGGGCGCTTGCCGCTCGCGCGAGGGCGGCGCGTAACCCTTCGCCAGCAGCGCGACAGGCGCCAGCAACGCGGTGAACAGCAGGGCGAGGCCGATGCGGCGGATCATGTTTTCGGCCGCCCGGGAACGCGCCGGGACACGCGGCGCCGACTCCTGGGGCGATCGATCCAGCTATCGGCCCGTCTACGACCTTACTGGAGTCGAGCCCCGACGGAGCGGCTCAGTACCCCTCGTCGGCCAGGTGCGCGGCGACCGCCTCGTAGAAGCCCTTGGCGTCGAACGTCGTCAGCCAGCCCATCTCGTCGAGATGGTCCGCGTCGAGGTCGCCCAGGTACTGGCCGTGGCGGGCCGACGACATACCGACCAGACCGTCGGTCCTGCCGGCCAGCGCGGGCTGCAGCCAGGCGCTGGGCAGATCGCGCAGCACATCCTGGAAGCCCTTCTGGGACAGCGCATAGGCCAACTGGGGGTCGCCTGCCTGGAGCGCCCTCAGCGCCGCTCGATCGGAGGGCTCCAGCTGCTGGCGCAACAGGGTCTTCTCCAGCGAGCGGTTCAACGCGTGAGTCGCCATCAGAGGCAGGAAGTAGTTGCGCAGCCTCTGCGAGCCGGCGAAGCTCCTGTACGAGACGCGCGGGTCGTCTTGCACGGCAGGGTTGAACTCCCGCTCCATGTGCGCCACAGACAGGTCGTGAAATCCCGTCAGGTCGATGCCCAGCGCGCGCGCCAGCCTTTCGACGCTGACATAGCCCCTCCGCGCGTAGTAGACGAACCAGTCCGACAGCAACGTCCCGTGGTTGGGAGTGCCGACCTGGGTCACCGTGGCCACCCGATCGCCCATGCCCAGCTTGGCGATCATGTAGCGCGCATCGAGACCGCCCATGCTGTGGCACAGGATGTTCACTTTCCCCTCGGGCCAGCGCTGGCGAATCTCTTTGGCCAGTTGCTCGGCCCGCGCTTCGATGGAGCCGGTGGCCGGAACGTCCGAGGTGAAGAGCAGCTCGATTGGCCCCCACGTCACCTTGTCGAAGCCGCAGATGCCGTGCGCCAGCACGATCGGATAGCGCGTCGGCTTGGCCCTCTCGGCAAACGGCCGGAACAGACGCCGGAACAGGCCCGTGCGCAGGTTGAAGGGGCCGAACGGCTCCGCCGCGCGCCCCTGCGCGCACAGAAGAACCAGCGCCATCGAGATCACCAGAAGACAGCGACTCATACTCGTTGCACCTCGCCCGCCACGTCTGGAGAAGCCGGGAAGAATAGCACGCGAATGCGCGCCTGACAAGCCGTTTCGCGGTTTTGGGCGCGTCCCGGGCGACACGACGGTGTATCCTGCCCTCCATGCGGCGCCTGCTGGTTTTCTTCCTCGCGCTCCTGGCGGCGCGGGTCGAAGCCGGCGGCTCGGCGCCTGCGGACGTGGAAGCGGCGCTCCGGCGGCTCTGGGACCGGCCGGGGCTGCTGCTGGATGCCGGGCTGAACAAGCCTGCCACGGGCGAGGCGCCGTTCGTGCTGCGCGCGCTCGAATTCACGGCCAAGTCCGCGAAGCTCTCGTCGGTCGAGTGGACGCCCGGGAAGCCAGGCCGCGCGGGTGCCGTGCGAGGCGACCTGAAGGCCCGCATCGCCGGCGTGATGCCACCCTCCACCCGCACTCTCGACCTCACGGTGGAGGCCCCGGGCGTGTCGCTGGATCGCAGGGCCCTCGAGACTCGCGGGAGCGTTCGACTCGTCGACCCGGGCAGCTTCCGGGCCACGTCCCGAATTCCGCTCGACTTGCTCGAGGCGCTGAATCGACCGACCCGGATCTCCGAGAAGGCCGGCGGCCTGCTGATCCAGGGGCGCCGCAGGGTGCTGCTCTTCGAAGTCCCGTTTCGGCTGCAGGGACCGCTCGCCTGCGAGGACCGCGTCCACGTGTTCTTGCGGCCCACGCAGCTCTCGCTGGCCAGCATCCAAGCGCCGGGACCGATCCGCGATGCCTTGCTCGACGCCGTCAATCCCGTCCTCTGCATCGATGCGGCGATGGGGCCGTTGCGCCACCTGATGACCGTCGAGATCGAGTCGGTCCAGGTCGAACCCGGCGCCATCGTCCTGAAGGTGAGCGGCCGGCTACGTCCTCCAGGCGATCCGGACGCCGGCCCGCCGCATCACCCGCCCCGCAAGCCGAAGCCCTCGGGGAGCTGAATTCTCAGAAGCGGAAAACCACCCGGTCCACGGGGCGGCCGGGCCGGGTCTCGTCGACCAGCCGTATCGAGCGCTCCAGAACGTAGAACCAGCGCGTGGAATCGAGCCACCCGAAAGTGTGGCCCGCGCGGAACGGAACCTGCACGTCGTTCAAGATAGGCATGGCCAGCATCGTCCCCACGTCCATGAGGCGATAGGCAGGCTGCGTCCGCTCGCCCGCCTCCAGCCGCACGATGGCGCGGCGGCCGTCGGGAGAAGCGTCCAGCTCCGCGACCCGCACGTGGCGTCCCAGCTCCAGCCGGCCCAGTTGCCGGCCCTGCCTCGAGAGCCGGAGCAGCGCCCCCGACCAGTCGCCCTCGCCTTGCGGCTCCACGACGCTCATCAGCGTCTCACCGGCGCCGCAATCCGTCTGGAGCGAGCCGGGCAGGAACCAGCCGACCAGGCGGCAAACCACGAACCGCCCATTCTCGAACTGCAGCAGTTCGTGCATTTCGCGATGTTCCAGGGGGTTCCAGAACTTCAGCCAGCAGCTCAGACTCGCGGCTTCGCCGCCGCCAGGGCCGAAGGGGCCTCGCGAGATCGTGGAGCGCATCAGCTGCATCTCGATGGAGCGGTTGCCTTCCGTCAGCAAGCGCACTTCCTCGAGAACGCGGCCGTCCGGTCCGAGCGCCAAGGCCGTGCACGCTCCGCCGGGGGCTTCGCCGCGCCCCAGCAGCACGACCGCCGATTCCACGCACCAGAAGTTGACGATCCGCAGACCGGGCCGTGAGAAGAACACCGCGCCTGCGTCGCCCGACGGCTTTGCGCGGTGGAGCTCCCATCGCTCGCCCAGGCCGCCGCCGCTTGCGGCTTCCACGAGCCGAAATCCCTGCCGGACTGGTGCCTCACCGCTCGACGTGGAGTTGTACGCGACCTGGCCGGTTCTCAACTCCAGACGTCCGGGCAGCGACGCCGAGATCGGGTACCCGCCGAAGGACTCCGGCCCCAGGATGGTTGCAAAGCCGCCTTCCGGGGCGCTCGGCGCGCTGACCCATCGCAGCGGCAGCCAATCGATTTTGCCCGTGGCGGCGCCGACGCAACCGATTCGCGTGTCCGGACGGCGGAAAAGATTGGTGGGTCCCGTCGCAGCTTCCACGGTCACCAGCAGGGTTCCGGCGTCGCCGCGCACGACGTCGGTGATCCTCGCGGGCAGAGGCGCCTTCACGCGCGTCTCGAAGAGGTGAAGCGCGTAGACGCCGCCCCAGAGCGCGACGCTGCCTGCGCCCACGACCGCCAGGCCGGCGGCGTTGCGCCGCCAGCAGCGCATCGCGTGACCGCGCTCGACGGCGGCCAGGGAGGCCAGCGCGAGGACGGCCGCCAGCGCCAGCGCCGGAGCCGTCCAGTCGAGCTCCGAACGACAGATCGACGCCGTCGTGATGAGGGCCGCGAAGACGCTCCCGAAGACCGCGTCCAGCCGCTTGCTCACCTGGGTCGAGACGAACGCGCCCACCGCGTTGCCCAGCAGCGCAAACGTCACCAACGTCCACAGGGATCCGTCGCCGGCCAGCGCGCTCCAGCCCAAGAAGCGGAAAGGCCCATTCGCCAGGAACACCGTGTACGACGCGCCCAGGGCCGTCAGCCCGGCGCTGGTCAGCCACTTGGCGCCCCAGATCGCCCGGCGCGAGACCGGCCGCGCCAGCAGCAGCTCGAAAGTGCCCGCCTCGACCTCGCCCGCAAATTGTTGCGAAGCCAGCAGCGCCCCGAAGGCCGCCGCCAACGCGAGCACCGTCGGCAACGCGTGAGACGAATGCCAGAGGCAGGCCTCGACGGCGACGAGAAACGCTCCGAATCCCGCCGCGAACACCCAGAAGACCTCCCAGAGCTCCTTCCGGATCAGCTTCGTCACCGCCGCACCTCCTGCCTCGGCCCTCGGGCCCGTCACTGCACCATATCCACGAAGATCTCTTCCAGCGACATCGTCTCGACCTGGCGGCTGCGCGCGGCCAGCCCGGCCAAAAGCTGGTCCAGCGCGCCGTCGGAGAAGTCGCGCACCGTGAGGAGCAATTCGTTGCCGTCTCGCCGGAAACGGATCAACTTGGGACCGGCGAGACTGTCCGGCGGAGAGTCGTCGAAACCCACGCGCACGCGCCGCGTCGTCTCCTTCAGCCGATCCAGCTCGCCCTCGTAGATCATCCGGCCCTCGCCGACCACGCCGATCCGATCCGCCACGCGCTCGACTTCCTCGATGATGTGCGTCGAAAAGAAAACCGTGCGCCCTTCCTGGGCTATGACCTCCACGATACTCTCGAGGAACTCGCGGCGCACCACCGCGTCCAGACCGCTGGTCGGTTCGTCGAGGATCAGCAGGCGCGGTTTATGGGCCAGCGCCAGCACCAGGCAGAGCTTGGCCAACATTCCCCGCGACAGTTCCCGCACTCGCTTCTGCGGATCGATGCCGAACTTGTCGAGCAGCTCCGAAGCGTAGCGCACGTCATGCCCGGGGTAGAACCCGCCGCTGAATTCGACCATTTCGCGCGCCCGCATGTACTCGTAGAGTTGCTGCCGCTCGCTCACGTAGCCGATGTTCGACAGCATCGCGTCATTGCGCGTTCCCGGGTCCATCCCCAACACGCGAGCCTCGCCTCGATCCCGCGGGTGCAATCCCATCAATACCTTGATGGTCGTCGTCTTGCCGGCGCCGTTTCTTCCCAGGAACCCGTAGACGCACCCTTCCGGGACGGTCATGTCGAGCCCATTCACAGCCGGCTTGTCTCGCGTGTAGGCCTTCACCAGGCCTCGTGTCTCGATGGCTCCGGACCCCATTTGCTCTCCTTATCGCGACCGCGAATCCGCGTGCAGCCCCTGGCGCCGGACGCGGTCCAGCGCCTCCTCGAGCACATCCCGCATCTCGAGGTCGCCCATGCCGAGAAGGACCCCGTCGCGCACGGCTTGCTCCATCTGGCGCATGACCAGCTTTCGAGCTTGCTTGCCCTCGACCGCGGGGGGCGAGGCCGACACGAAAATGCCCTCGCCGCGACGAGTCTCGAGGAACCCGGCCCGTTCGAGGTCGCCGTAGGCCCGGGCGACCGTGTTCGGGTTCACTCGCAGCTTCACCGACAGGTCCCGCGTGCTCGGGAGCCGCTCCCCGGGTGCCAGCGCCCCGCTGGCGATGGCGCACTGCACCTGGTGGACGATCTGCAGGTGGATCGGTTCGGCGAGCGACGGGTTGATCTCGAAGTACACGGCGCGGACTCTGCCTCGACCTTAGCACGGTCGACGGCGGCGCGCACCCGCGTGCGGTATGATCGGTTCGACTGGCCGGGCTGGGCCCGGAATCGGGAGGGGTTCAATCTCATGATGAAGCACTCCGTCGTTGCGCTGGTGAGCGGACTCGTGTGCACCGCGGCCGCCTTCGGGCTCGAAGTCGATTTTTCGTGGCGCTGGCCTGGACTGTGCGAGGCGGGCCGTTTCAACGAGATGGTGGTGCGCGTTCCGCAGCGGTTCGAGGACGCCGTTCGCGCGGATTCGGCACGGCTCGATCTCGGCGCGCACGCGGACACGGCCGAGCGCGTCACGGTGCGCGTCATCGTGCGCGAGGGCCGGTACTACGAACGGGCAGCAATGCCCATTGCGCAGTACACGGCTGTGCTCAGGCCGAGCGATCCAGCCGCCGCGGAGGCTTCCGTTCCTATCTACGTGCCGCCGGGTCAAACCCGCTTCGAGTTGGCGGTGGAGCTGCCCGATGGGACCGCAACGCGGCGCATCGTCGACGGGCTGGGCAAGGAGTCGGGCCAGTATCGCGGCAGCGAAGTGCGCACGCTGGTGGTCAGCCCGAGCGGCACGCGACAACTCTCCGCCGCGGCAGCCCCGCTGCACCGCTACCTTTGCCATCCCTCCGCCCTACCCGCAAGTCCGGCGGCCTACTGGGTGTTCGATCGGGTGCTGCTGCGGGGGGTCGCGGAGTCCGATTTCGCGCCAGGGGCGTTCGAGGCGCTTCGGACCTGGGCGATGCAGGGGGGCGTGATCGTCACGGACGGCAGCGTAGAGGGGGCATTTCGCGGCCCGCAGAAACACGCCTTCGAGGAGACCGTGCTGGGGTTGGCCGCCACGAATCGTTTCTTGACCGGCCGCTTCGGCTTCGGCCGGGTTTACGAGCTTTCCGGGCAGGTGCCCGCCACGAGCGGATTGGCTTCGGACTTTCCGGAGGGGACCAGCACCGCTCTCACGCCGCAGTCGGCCGGGGCCGCTTGGCGCCCGGAGGGGTCGCTCTATCGCGAGCGCCGGGCGGGCTACTTCGGCTGGCTGGTGCCGTACGGCGTCGCTCTGGTGGGTATGGGATTGTTGTTGATGCGGCGCAAGGCCGACCGGTTCCTGCGCCTGGCACCGGCGCTGGCCGTGGTTTTCGTCGGTCTCTACTGGGTTGCTTTCGCGGCCCAGCGCGCCGAGATCCGGATCGCCAGGAGCCGTTTCCTGGCCGGCCAGGCCGGTTCTCGAGAGCTGGCGTCGACGCTGTTTCTGTCGGCCTTCTCCCCGGTCGAGATGCATGCACGGGTGCGACTGCCGGGCGATACGGCGCTGCCCCCCTTCGAGGCAGCTCGGGACCACACTCGCAGCCGGACCTCCGAGCCCTCGGACGCGGCAGTGCTGGATCGGGAGGAGGGCGGCTGGACGCTCTCCTTCGGCCTGCTGCCCGCCCAAGTGCGTTCGTTCATCCAGCGGATGAGTTCTATCCATTCGGAGGGGATGGACGGCGCGCTGCGGGTCGACCTGGCCGGCCGGAGGTGGACCGGGGAGGCCGTCTCCAGGCTCTCTTTCCCGCTCGACGAGGCGCACCTGGTGCACGGCTGGCACCACCAGAAGCTGGGGCGGATGGAGCCGGGCTCCCGGGTTTCGCTCTCGTTGCCGTTCGTGGACGCCTTGCAGGAGGACCGGTGCGCCCGTCACGGCAGCGTTCGCCATTGCGACCACGCCACGCTCTGCGCCTCGTGCGGCCGCTACCACGCCATCTCGGGCGCCTGGCGCAGCGTTTTCGCGCCGGGACAGCCGGAGCTCGATCTCGTGAGCCAGCAGCTCGCCGGAGAGGCCGAGCGGGCGCCGCACTTCTTCAGGCAGCCGATGCTGATCGGCTTGCGGAGACCCACCGAACCGGGCGGAGAGTACACCGTCGTTGCCATCGAGCTTCCCGTCGAACCGCTTGCCGGAGCGGTCAAGCTGCCGGGGCTGGTGAGCGTGCGCCAGTGGACCACGCAGACCACCGACGAGCCGGACTACCATCGGGCCGGCCGCCACGGTTCCCCGACCGAGAAGATTCCCAGCGTGAACATCAACATCGCCGAGCCGATGCGCTTCTGGTTCCCTTTCCGCGGTCGGGCCACGCGTCTCACCGTCGATCTGGGAAACTTCGAGGGCTCCAGCGCCGGCGGCAACACCTTGATCGGCGTCTGGAACGTGAACAAGGGCGCCTACGAGGACTTCCTCCGGCATAAGTCGCAGTTGGTGGTCATCGACGAGCGCGCCAACGAGTTCGTCGACGCCCGCGACGGCTCCGTGACCGTGAAGCTGTCGAACCAGTGGGCCACGATCGAAAAGGTCGACATCGCCCTGGAGGGCTCGGCTCCATGATTCGAGCCCAAGGCCTTCGGAAGAGCTTCGGCGAGCTGGTGGCCCTCGACGGCATCGACGTCGAGGTGCAGGCCGGACAGATATTCGGACTCATCGGACCCAACGGAGCCGGCAAGACCACTTTGATTCGCGTCCTCACGGGGCTGCTGGTGCCCGACCGGGGCGCGGCGAGCCTCTCCGGTTACGACGTGCTCCGCCAGGAGAAGCAGGCCCGCCGCCGCCTGGGATACATGCCCGACTTCTTCGGCATCTACGACCACCTCACGGTCAAGGAGTACCTCCAGCTCTTCGGCGAGTTGAACGGCCTGGCCGGCCGCGCGCTCGACGAGGCCATCGAGGTCGCGCTAGCCGCAGTGCGCCTGAAGCTCAAGAAGGACGACTTCGTCGACCACCTCTCGCGCGGCATGACGCAGCGGCTGGCCCTGGCTCGCACGCTGCTTCACGATCCGGACGTTTTCATTCTCGACGAGCCCGCCTCGGGCCTCGACCCCGCCGCGCGCATCGAGCTGTGGGATATCTTGCGCGGCCTGGCCGACCGTGGGAAGGCCGTGCTCATCAGCTCCCACATCTTGAAGGAGATGGAAGGGCTGATTACCCACGTCGGCCTGCTCGAGCGCGGCCGGCTGCTCTTCTCGGGCACCTACGAGACCCTCGTGCGCGCCGGCTCGACCCGGCGCGTGCGCTTCCGGCCCGTCGGCGCCGTGCCCGCCGAACGCGTGGTCGGACTGCTTACAGAGCAAGGCGGGCGCCTGGCAGGCGTGCCCGGCGACGCCTTTTGGGAGGTCGAGCTTGCCGATGACGACGCGGCCGTCGCGGCACTGGTGAAGAGTCTAGTGGCCGCGGGCGTCGGCGTGGCGCTGCCGGCGGTGGCCGAGGACAGGCTCGAACGGGCCTACCTGGCGCTCACGGGGAGGGATCCATCT
>JACQFU010000150.1 GCA_016199905.1 Candidatus Wallbacteria bacterium | reverse complement strand
CGCCGACGTGGTGAGCGACGCCGTTTACTCGACGCTGCGGCCCGAGATCCGCTCGGACCTGGAGTTTCACCGCGACCTGCTCGCGCGCAGCGGAGCGCCGCAGCCCCGGAGCTGAACGCCGGCCGAAAGGAAGCCCGACTCGATGCTGAAGCTCGCTGCAAATGCCATGGTGCTGCTCGTCGCCGCCGAGCACTGCTGGTTCCTCGTGCTGGAGATGTTCCTCTGGCGTACTCCGCTGGGTCTGAAGACCTTTCATCAAACGCAGGAGATGGCTGACGCGACGTCGACCCTGGCGATGAATCAGGGGCTCTACAACGGGTTCCTGGCCTTTGGACTGGTCTGGGCGCTGGCTGCGCTGCCGGCCGGGCCCTCGGAAAAGACGCAACTCTTCTTCCTGGGCTGCGTCGTGGTTGCGGGCGTCTTCGGCGCGGCGACGGCCAAGAAGGAGATCCTGTTCGTGCAGGGACTTCCGGCGCTGGTGGCGTTCTTGCTGGTCTGGCGGGCGCGGTGAGGGTGGAGGGGGAATGACCGCGAACATCCTGGCCCTGCTGAAGGAAACGTTCGGGTTCGACAGCTTCCGAACCGGCCAAGAGGCGGTCGTCGGCAAGTTGCTCGAAGGTCGCAGCGCGCTGGCGATCTTTCCGACGGGCGCCGGCAAGAGCCTCTGCTACCAGCTTCCGGCGCTGGCCCTGGAGGGCGTCACGTTGGTCGTGTCGCCGTTGATCGCGCTCATGAAGGACCAGATCGATTTCTTGCACGCCCACGGCGTCGCCGCCGAGCGGATCGACTCCAGCGTTGAGCTACCCGCTCTGAGGAAGATCTATGCGGACCTGCGGCAAGGTTCGCTGAAGCTGCTCTACGTGGCGCCCGAGCGGCTCTCCAACGAGAGGTTCCTCGAGACGCTGAGACGGCAGCGGATCTCGTTGATGGCCGTCGACGAAGCGCACTGCATCAGTGAGTGGGGGCACAACTTTCGCCCGGATTACCTGAAGCTGGCGCGGCTGGCGCGCGATCTGAACGTCGAGCGGGTGCTGGCCCTGACGGCCACGGCGACGCCGGACGTGGCCGCCGACATCGCGCGCGCCTTCGGCGTTGCCGTGGGCGACGTGGTCCACACGGGCTTCTACCGGCCGAACCTGACCCTGCTCGTCTCGCCCTGCGAGTCGTCGGAGCGGCTGACTCGGTTGGCCCGCCGGCTCTCCGAACGGCCTCCGGGACCCGCCATCGTCTACGTCACGCTCCAGCGGACGGCCGAGGAGACCGCCGAGTACCTGGCCTCGCGGGGGTTTGCGGCCCGGGCGTACCACGCAGGCCTGGAGCCGGAGGATCGCCACGCCATCCAGGACTGGTTCATGTCGCCGGCGGGCGGGATCGTCTGCGCCACCATCGCCTTCGGGATGGGCATCGACAAGGAGGACATCCGGTACGTCTATCACCTCAACCTGCCGAAGGGGCTCGAGAGCTACTGTCAGGAGATCGGCCGCGCGGGCCGCGACGGCAAGCCCTCCACCTGCGAGATGTTTGCGTGCGAGGAGGACGTGACGACGCTCGAGAACTTCTCCTACGGAGACACGCCCGCCGCGGAGTCCCTGGCGTCGATGCTCGACAGGGTCCTGGGCGCCGGTGAGCGGTTCGACCTCTCCGTTTACGACCTGTCGGGCCGGCACGACATACGGCCGCTCGTGGTCGAGACCGTGCTCACCTACCTGGAGCTCGACGGAATCATCGGCGCCACGGGGGCCTTCTACAACGAGTACTCGCTGAGGCCGCTGGTGCCGATGGAGGAGCTGCTGGCACGATTCGACGCCCGTCGCGCCGAGTTCCTGCAGAGGCTCTTCGCCTGCGCCGTCCGGGCGCGGATCTGGCACAAGCTCGACGTCGCCGCTGCCTCCGAGCAGCTGGGGGAAACGCGGGAGCGGATCTTGACGGCGTTGAACTATCTGGAAGAAACCGCGGCCATCGAGCTGAAGGCGACGGGAGTGCGGCTGGGATTTCGGCGGATTCGCTTGCCGGAAGAGCCGGAGCGGCTGCGCGACTCGCTCGTCGAACGGTTCCTCGCCAGGGAGAGACGCGACATCGAGAGGATCGAGAAGGTGCTGGAGCTCGCGCGGCATCGCGGCTGTTACACGGCCCGGCTGCTCGAACATTTCGGCGAGGTCCGGACGGATTGCGGCCACTGCGGCTGGTGCCTCGGAGACCGGCCTGCCGAGGTGCCTCGAGCGTGGCCGCGCTCCGCGGGCGCGGAGGCCCGGACGCTGATCGATGCGCTCGCCGCGGAGAGCCACGCGGCGCTGGCCTTGCCGCGTCAGGTCGCGCGGTTCCTGTGCGGCCTCTCGTCGCCGGCCACGACGCGCGCGAAGCTGACGCGCGACCCGCGGTTCGGCGCGCTGGCCGGGGCGGCGTTTCGCGAAGTGCTATCGCTTGCGGAGGGGCGGTGAGCGCGCCGGGCGCGATCCGACCGTCAACGGCCGCGCTGGTTGGGACGCGCCCCCTCGAACACGACTCTCCTTCCTCCGGAGTCTCCGCGTGCTAGTCTGCGCAGCGCCGGGCCTGCCCTGCGTGGGCCAGCCCAACCTGAACTTGCGATGCTTTCCAACCGCCGCTACCGCGTCTTCCTGCTGGCGCTGCGCCTGTCGATAGCGGCCCACCTACTGGGGCTTGCCACGACGGCGACGATCCTGGCCCCGGGGTTGGACCTCGCGGCGCGCTCGCCGGTGCGATCGGGATATGTGGCCGAGCACGCGACCCTCTGGCGTCTAGGGTGGCTGCCCTGGCACGCGACGGCGCTCTTGGACCTGGCGGTTTCCCTGGCGCTGGCGCTGCTTCTGGCGAGTCGTGCGGGCCGTCGCGGACTGGTGTGGGCCTGGTTCGGCGCCGGTTTCACGCTCCTGGCGGTCCTGGCCGACCTGTGGGGACAAGGGATGATGGCGACGACCCTGGTCGAGGCAGCCGCGAAGGCAGCCCCGGGCAGCCAGAGCGCGCAGGTGGATTTCATGGCCGTGGAGAGCCGGGCGCTTTTCTGGACGGGCACGCTCTCCACCTGGCTCTACGTCGGGATGCTGGGCTGCTGGACGCTCGCCGGGGCCCGGGCGGCCGGGGGTCTGGGGCGGCGCAAGGGGCTGGTGGCCGCGGGCGTCGTCACCGGGGCGCTCTTCGTGGCCCTGGCGGACGTCAACCTCGTGGCAGTCGCGCTGGGCAGCGTGGACCTGGGCTACCCGTACTACGACTTGCTCCGCGGGCTCTGCGTCGCAGCCTTCGCGCTGTTGCTGCCCTTCATGGCGTGGCTGGGCCGCGTATTGGCGCCTGGTCCGGTCGAGGACCAGGAGGACGCGCCCGCGGCCGCATGACGCGGCGCATCATTGAATGCGGGCTGGAATCGTGCTATCATCAGCGCTTCCGGCGTTTCGGCCCGGGCCGCCCCAAGGTCTCGGGCCTCCGCCGGCCCAACGACGCCCAATAAGATAAGAGAGGAGCCCCGATGACCCCCAAGAGCACGAAGAAGGCGGCTGCGGCACAGCCGATCCCTCACGACGTCAAATCGCTGGACCTCGCCGCGCACGGCCTGGCCCGGATCCGCTGGGCCGATGAGAACATGCCGGTTCTGCGGCTGATCCGCGCCCGCTTCGAGAAGGAGCAGCCCCTCAAGGGCATCCGGCTGGGCGCCTGCCTCCACGTCACCACCGAGACGGCAAACCTGCTGCGCACTCTGGTCGCCGGCGGCGCCAAGGTCGCGGTCTGCGCGTCCAATCCGCTCTCGACCCAGGACGACGTGGCCGCTAGCCTCGTCAGCGACTTCGGAATTCCCACCTTCGCCATCAAGGGCGAGGACAAGGAGACCTACTACCGCCACCTGCGCGCGGTCCTGTCGACGGAGCCGAACATCACGATGGATGACGGCGCGGACTTGGTCGGCGAGCTGCTCTCCCGCAAGGAGCCCTTGCCGAAGGGCTTCATCGGCAGCACCGAGGAGACCACCACGGGCGTCATTCGATTGAAGAGCATGGCTGCCAAGGGCGTCCTGAAGTTCCCGGTCATCGCGGTCAACGACGCCCTGACCAAGCACCTCTTCGACAACCGCTACGGCACCGGCCAGAGCACGATGGACGGAATCATCCGGGCCACGAACTTCCTCGTTGCGGGCTCGACCTTCGTCGTGGCTGGCTATGGCTGGTGCGGCCGCGGCATCGCGATGCGCGCCAAGGGCATGGGTGCTCACGTTATCGTGACCGAGATCGATCCGACCCGCGCTCTGGAGGCTGCGATGGACGGCTTCAGCGTGACCACGATGGAGAAGGCCGCCCCCCAGGGCGACGTCTTCGTGACGGCCACGGGCGACATCCACGTCATCCGCCGCGAGCACTTCAAGGCGATGAAGGACAACGCCATCGTCTGCAACTCGGGGCACTTCAACGTCGAGCTCGACCTCGACGCGTTGGCCGAGCTGGCACCCAAGCGCGCCATCGTCCGCGACTACGTGGAGCAATTCACTCTGAAGGGCGGCAAGCGCGTCAACGTCCTGGGCGAAGGTCGCCTCGTCAACCTCGCCAGCGCCGAGGGCCACCCGGCCCAGGTGATGGACATGAGCTTCGCCAACCAGGCCATGACCGCCGACTACCTGGCCAAGAGCCACAAGTCCCTCAAGAAGCAGGTCTATTCGGTCCCCGAGCACCTCGATCGGGAAGTGGCTCGCCTGAAGCTGGCCGCAATGAAGATCGAGATCGACACGCTCACACCCCAGCAACAGGAGTACCTCGGCAGCTGGGAAATGGGAACCTGAAGCCAGGCGCGAGGCCCGAAGCTCGAGGCTTCGGGCTTCGGGCTTTCGGCCGCTCGCGCACATGACGCTCTACGACAACATCCAGCAGACGACGGACTATGTCCGGTCCCGGATCGGGGCCAAGCCCGAGGCCGCCGTGATCCTCGGGTCCGGCCTCGGGCCGATGGCCGACGAGCTGCAGGACCCCATCTGCATTCCGTACGAGGAGATCCCCAACTTCCCGATCTCCACCGTCCACGGGCACTCGGGCCAGCTCATCGCCGGCAACATCGGCAGCCGCCGCGTGCTGGCGATGCAGGGCCGGTTCCATCTTTACGAGGGCTACTCGGAGGAACAGTGCACCTTCCCCGTGAGGGTGTTCCGGGCCCTCGATATCCCGGCGCTGATCGTCACCAATGCGAGTGGAGGCATCAACCGGCTCTTCCAAGTCGGAGACCTGATGCTCATCGAAGACATCGCCAATTTCAGCTTCCGCAATCCGCTGCGCGGAGCTGCCGACGAGCGTCTCGGCCCCCGTTTCCCGGACATGTCCTGCCCCTTCTCGCCCCGCCTCGTGGAGTTGGCCGAGCAGTGCGGGACCGATCTCGGCATCAAGACCCAAAAGGGAACCTACATCGCCGTGACCGGTCCGAACTACGAGACGCCAGCGGAGCTGCGGATGTTCTCGCGGCTGGGAATCGACGCAGTCGGCATGTCCACCGTGCAGGAAGTGCTCGTCGCCAAGCAAGGCGGCATTCCTGAAGTCCTCGGCATCAGCGTGATCACCGACATGGCCACCGGCGAGCCCAACCTCAAGGTGAGCCACGAGGAGGTCATCAAGGCCGCGCGCGCCGCAGAGCCGAGGTTTGTCAGGCTCGTGACCGAGATCATTGTAAGACTCTGAAGTGGGGCTCCGCCCCACGCCCCGACAAGGGGCCAATGGCCCCTGCCCCCCCGTCCCAATCCCATGTTCTCCCAGCTCGAAAAGATAGAAGAAAAGTTCT
>JACQFU010000064.1 GCA_016199905.1 Candidatus Wallbacteria bacterium | reverse complement strand
CTGCTGCTCCTCGCTGTCTGGCCGCTCTTCATCGTGAAAAACTTCTTCAAGCTGATGCGGTCTCGATCGTTCTTCTCGCTCGGCGTCTGGCTGATCGTGGCCGACCAACTCGCCAAGTGGGGGATGTGGAGCTTCCTCGGGGGCGTGCCCGGCAACAGGGTCGTACTGATGCCCGGCTACCTCGACCTCACCCTCGTGACCAACCTGGGCGCCGCTTTCGGGCTGTTCCCGGGCGAGACACGGATGTTCATCCTGATGGCGCTCTTCACCATCGCCATCATCGTCGCCTACCTCACCATGATCGGCGAGGACGAGAAGCTCGTCCGGCTGGCGCTGGTCTGCATCATGGCCGGCGCCATCGGCAATCTCATCGACCGAGTCTTCCTTGGCCACGTCATCGACTTCATCGACGCCCACTGGGGACAGTACCACTGGCCCGTCTTCAACCTGGCCGACACGATCATCAACGTCGGCGTCGGCCTGATCGTCGTCGACGTGATTCGCGACTTCTTCCGGTCGCGCGAGAAAGTGCCCGCGGCCTCCTGAGGCCAGGCAGCCGGCCGGGCGGCATCGTACCCGAACCCGCCCCATGTATCCCGTGCTGCTGCGCTTCCAGGGCAACGAGATCCACACCTATGGTGTGATGCTCGCCCTCGGCTTCATCCTGGGAGTCCACGTGGCCACCCGGCAGGCCGAGCAGCTGGGGCTGGACGTGGTGCAGGTCACCAACGTGTTGCTGGCGTGCCTGGCAACCTCCATTGTGGGCGCGCGCACGACGTACGTGCTGGTCAACTGGCACCACTTCGGCGCGCATCCCATCGAGATCCTCCAGTTGCAGCGGGGCGGGCTAGTCTACTACGGGGGGCTGATCGGCGGCACGCTCGCCGGCGTTCTGGGAGCGCTCTACTATCGAATCCCCGTGGGAGTCTTCGCCGACATCGTTCCCGCCGGGCTCTGTACGGGCCAGATCCTCGGGAGGATCGGATGTCTGACGAACGGCTGCTGCTACGGCGCGCCAACGGCGCTGCCCTGGGCGATCCGGCTGGCGTACGGACCGGGAGCGCTGGTCGCGCGGCATCCCACGCCGATCTACGAGGCGCTGCTCTGCGCGACGATCATGACTGTCTCGATCCGATTCTTCTTGCGGCCCCATCGGCCCGGAATGCTGATGGTGGGCTATCTCTACGCCTACGGGGCGGGAAGGTTCGCCATCGAGTTGCTGAGAGGCGATGAACGCGGCGGCGACTACCTGCTCGGTCTCTCGGTTTCGCAGTGCATCAGCGTCGGCACGCTTCTCGTCGCGGTCGTGTGGCACGCCCTGGCCCGGCGCCAGCCGATAGCGGACCCCGGCCAGCCGCCGCCCGAGCCGGCCGCGTTAGAATAGCCCGCGCGCGATGTACCCGATCCTCTTCTCCATAGGTGGTCACCCGGTGTACTCCTTCGGGACGTGCCTGGCGCTGGGATTCTTCTTCTCCTATTACTACGTGAGCTGGATGGGCGAGAAGATTGGCGTCGCGGACGCCGACGTGCTGAACCTCTTCATCATCCTGGTCGTCTCGGGCGTGGCAGGCAGCCGGTTGATGGCAGTGGCGCTGGCGCCGGAGCACTATCCCGACCTCAAGTCGGTGCTCCAGGTCAACAACGGAGGACTTGCGTTCCACGGGGGGCTGCTGCTGGCGCTGGTGACGGGCATCGGATACGTGCTCTACCGGGGCTTGCCGCTCTGGCCCGTGCTGGATCGTTTCGGACCCGCGGTGCCGATGGCGCACTCATTCGGACGCGTCGGATGTTTTCTGTACGGATGCTGCTTCGGGATCGAGTCGGCCGTGCCGTGGGCGCTACGGATGCCCCCGCCGGACGCCGCCGGCGCCTGGCCCCACCGTCATCCGACGACCTTCGTCTTGCACCGCGCCATCGATCGGCCGCACCGGGCCGGCCTGGTGATGGTCGGCTATGGCTACGGATATCCGCTCATCCGCTTCCCCCTGGAGTTCATCCGGGCGGACAACGTCGTGGAGCCGCATTTCCTGGGATTGAGCGCGGGACAGCTGGCGTGCGTGCTGATGGCGGTGGCCGCCGCGGCGACCCACGTCTACCTGCGGCGCACACCCGAGACGCCGCCGGCGCCGCGCGCCCGCAATGCCGCGTGAGCTGCGGCTGCGGTGCGAAGCCGCAGACGCGCCGGTTCGGCTGGATTTGTTCCTGTCGCGCAAGCTGCCCGAGTACTCGCGCGAGTACCTCAAGCAGTTGATCGACGCAGGGCACGCGCGCATCGGCAGCAAGCGCCCGAAGCCATCGGCGAAGCTAACGGGCGGCGAAGAAATCGAGCTCTCCGTGCCCGATCCGGTGCCCGTGGCACTGGGCGCCGAAACGATCCCGCTCGACATCTGTTTCGAGGACTCGCACCTGCTGGTCGTCAACAAGCCCCGCGGGATGCTGACTCATCCCACCAGCGATCGCAGTCCTCAGGGGACCCTGGTGAACGCACTGCTCGGCCACTGCAAGGACCTGGGCGGAATCAACGGCGAGCTTCGGCCCGGCATCGTTCACCGGCTCGACCGCGAGACGTCGGGGCTCCTGGTGATCGCCAAGATCGACACCGTTCAGCGCGCGCTTTCGGCCCAGTTCAAAGATCGCTCGGTCGACAAGCGATACTTCGCGCTGGCGGAGGGCCAGGTCCGTCCGGCTCGCGGGATGCTGCAGTGGCCCATCGGCCGCCATCCCGTGCATCGCACCAAGATGCGCGTCGATGAGGAACGCGGCCGCTCGGCGCGCACCGAGTACCGAGTCGTCGCGGTCTATACGCATGCGTCGCTGCTCTTGATCCGCCTTCACTCGGGCCGTACGCACCAGATCCGGGTGCACTTAGCAAAGCTGGGGCATCCGCTCGTGGGCGACGTGTCCTACGGCGCCCGCGCCGGCTGTTTCCAAGGCGTGGCGCTTCACAGCGCGCGCCTGAGTTTCTTGCATCCCGCGACCGGCCAGCGCCTCGGGTGCAGTCGTCCCATCCCCGCGGACTTCCGCGAACTGGTGCGTCGCGCCGCAAGAGGGGAGAAGCTGTAGGCGGTTCGGGCAAAGCCTCCCACCACCTGGAAACTCGCGGCTCCGCGTGGTACAAGCTCCCCATGGCACTGCTCTGGTGGAGGAAGAAGGACGAGGGCAAACCGGCGGCCGAGAAGGCGCCGGCCGGCGAGGCGCAGCCGGGCACGCCGGCATCCTCGCGCGCCCAGGCCCAGGTCCACACCCCCGGGACCGCGGGGAGACTGGCTCCGCCGGCGCCTCCGGGAGAGCGAACCAGCTGGCTGGCCCGTCTCACGAGCGGCCTTTCGCGCACGCGAGGGCGCTTCACGGACCAGATCCGCAGCCTCTTCGGCGAGGCCAGGGCCTTCGACCCGTCGGTGCTCGACGACCTGGAGGCCATCCTGCTCCAGGCCGACGTCGGGCCGCGCGCGACGACCGACCTGGTGGAGTTGCTGCGACAGCGAGTCGCGGCCGATCCGACCTTCACGTCGGAAGCAGCCATGGCGGCCCTCAAGGACGCGTTGCGAGAGCGGCTCAGCCGGCGGATCGGGCCGATGAACCTGGATGCGGTGCCGAGCATCGTCCTGATCGTGGGCGTCAATGGGGTCGGGAAAACGACGACCATCGCCAAGATGGCGCGCCTCTTCCAGGCCTACGGCAAGCGCATCCTGCTGGTGGCGGGAGACACGTTCCGCGCCGGCGCCATCGAGCAACTCACGGTCTGGAGCCAGCGCCTGGGCTGCGAGATCGTGAAGGGCGAGGCCGGCGCCGACCCCTCCGCGATCGTCTTCGACGGCATCAACGCGGCCAAGGCCCGCGGTTGCGATCTGGTTCTGATGGACACGGCCGGCCGCCTGCACACCCAATCCAACTTGATGGATGAATTGGGTAAGATCAACCGCGTCATCAAGAAGGCCTATCCGGAAGCGCCCCACGAGACCTTCCTGATCCTGGACGCCACTACCGGCCAGAACGCAATCAACCAGGCCAAGGTCTTCGACGAGATGGTCCCGATCACCGGCCTGGTGCTGACCAAGATCGACGGCACCGCCAAGGGCGGCGTCCTGGTGGCGCTGGCCGACTACCTCGAGGTCCCCATCCGATTCCTCGGCGTCGGCGAAGGCATTGACGACCTGGACAACTTCCGGGCCGACGAGTTCGTGGAGGCCCTTTTCCGGTAGGCGCGCGGCTCTCCCGGAGTAGCGGTTCAGGGGGCGCCGGCTTCCTTGTTCTTCACCTCGTTCCACACGCCGTCCATCTCCTCGAGCGTCATCGACTCCAGGCGCACGCCGCGGCGGCGGGCCTCGGCTTCGATGGCACCGAACCGCTCGGTGAACTTGCGGTTGGCGGCGTTCAGACTGAATTCTCCGTTCAGTCCAAGGAACCGCCCCAGGTTGACCAGGCTGAAGAGGATGTCGCCGTACTCCTCCTCCATCCGGACGCGGTCGTTGTCGCGAGAGACCTCCAGGAACTCCTCGATCTCCTCGCGCACCTTTTCGGCGACCTCGTGGGCGGCCTTCCAGTCGAAGCCGACAACGGAGGCCTTTTCCTGGAGGCGGTACGCGCGCAGCAGGGCCGGGAGGTTCCGGGGCACGCCGTCGAAGATCGACTTGCGGCCCGGCTCGGTCTTCTTGATCTCTTCCCAGTTCTTGACGACCTCGGCGGCGTCCTTGACCTTGACGTCGCCGAAGATGTGGGGGTGGCGTCGAACCAGCTTCGACGAGATGCTCTCGGCGACGGCCCCGAAGTCGAAGGCCGCGCGTTCGGAAGCCATCTGGGCGTGGAAGACGATCTGCAGGAGCACGTCGCCCAACTCTTCGCAGATCTTTTGATCGACCCCGCTGTCGATCGCGTCGACCAACTCGTGCGCCTCCTCGAGGAGGTAGCTCTTCAGAGTCTTGTGATCCTGCTCCAGGTCCCAGGGACAGCCGTTTTTCCTGTCCCGGAGCCGGGCCATGACCTCCAGCAGGTCATGGATGGGATGGCGGCTTGCGGTCTTTTTCCTTGGCTGTCTCGAAGACGAGGTCGTCTTTTTCTTCATTCAGTGTCGCCACGATGTGGTCGCTCTTGTGGATCTTGCTGGACAGGATGAGCCCCGCCAGCGGGTTCTCCACGTGACGGTGGATGGCGCGCTTCAGCGGCCGGGCGCCGTACTTGACGTCCGTGCCGTGGTCTACGAGGAACTCCCGCGCGGCCCGGGTGACCTCCAGCGACAGCCCAAGGTTCGCGAGCCGCTCCGCCACCTCGCCGAGCATGATGTCGATGATGGCGACGCAGTCCTCGCGCGAAAGGGCGCGGAACGTCACGATCTCGTCGATGCGATTGAGGAACTCCGGCGGAAAGACCTTCTCGAGCGATTTGCGGGTTTCGCGAGACTTCAGCTCCTGGTCGATCTTCGGTTTCTGCTGAGAGAACCCGATCGCGGACGCCATCGTGTCGAGGGACTCCACGCCGACGTTGCTCGTCATCACGACCACGGTGTCTCGGAAGCTCACTTGCTGGCCGCGCCCATCGGTAAGGACCCCTTCCTCCAGGATCTGCAGGAGAAGGTTATGGACCTTGCGGTGGGCTTTTTCGATTTCGTCGAAGACGACCACGCAGTGCGGCTTGTTCTTGACGGCCTCGGTCAAGTAGCCGCCGTCGTTGTGGCCGATGTAGCCAGGCGGGGCGCCGATCAGCTTGGAGTACTCGTGGCTCATAGCGTACTCGCTGCAATCGACCCGGATCATCTCGGATTCGCTTCCGAACATGAACGCCGTCAAGGAGCGCGCCAGCTCGGTCTTTCCCACGCCGGTCTGCCCGACGAAGACGAAACTGCCGATCGGCTTTTTCGGGTTGCGGAGGCCGACCTTGGCCTTGCGGATCGCCTGGCTGACCAGCTCGACGGCGCCGTCCTGGCCGATGACGCGCTTCTTCAGCTCGTCTTCCATCTGCAGCAGCCGCCCGCCCTCGGTCACCGGCTCTACCTCGGTGCTGTAGCCCAGGAGCGGGATCTGGCGATCGGACTCCTGCTCGCTGACCTGGATGGTGACTTCCTTGATGTCGAGCCCCGGGTTGACCTTGATGCAGAGGTTGTACAGCTCCTGTTCGATGATCTCGCCCAGGAGCGGGTACTCCTCGTTGCCGAAGACGCTGGGGGCGATCTCGTCGAGGTAATTGACAACCGCGGCGTTGATGATCAGCCGCTTGTAGGATTTCTTGTCAGTGATCTTGACGTTCTGGAACAGCTCTTTGCGTTGCTGCGGCGTGAAGCATCGGATGGCCACGAATCGATCGAGCGATTCGCAGAACTTCATCTTGATGCCTGAAGAGTTGTTCATCGCAGTCGTTCCTGAATATACCGTACCATCGACATCGAATCCATGGGAGCAGAGGCCGCTGTGCTACTGGCGGATCAGCCCGTGCCGAGCCAGTTCTGCCCGCGCGGTGTCCACCGCGTCAATTGGGCGCTGGGTGCGCGCCCAGGCTGCCAGGTCGTCGACACCCTGCTCGAAATCGATACTCGGCTCGAATCCCAGCAGCTTCCTGGCGCGGGTGATGTCGGCCGAGCAGTGCCGAATGTCGCCCGCCCGGAACCGCTGGACGTAGTCGGGATGGCCGTCGTAGCCTATCCGGGACGCCAGCAGCGAGATCAGTTCGCGAAGCGTCGTGCCGCGCCCCGACCCGACGTTCACCGCCTGGTAGTCCGCGCCGCTATTCTCCAGGGCCAGCAGGTTGGCGCGCGCGATGTCCCGCACGTGCACGAAGTCGCGAGACTGCAGTCCGTCCTCGAACACGCTCGGGGCGTTGCCCGAGAGCATCCGGCAGCTGAAGATGGCGGCCACGCCCGTGTAAGGATTGGAGAGGGCTTGACGCGGTCCGTAGATGTTGAAGTAACGCAGCGCCACCGTCGGGATCCGGTAGGCCTCGCCGACGGAGAGAAAAAGTTCCTCGTGGTCGCGTTTCGTCACGGCGTAGACCGAGGTCGGGTAGAGCGGCTTGTCTTCAGGCGTGGGCGCGGGAGCGACGATGCGGCGACAGCCCGGGCAGCGCATCTCCCAATCGTGCTCCGACAGCTGGGCGTCCGGCCGCAGCCGTGGATGGACAGGCCCGCAGCCCTCGCACACGTAGAGGCCCTCTCCGTAAATCGACATCGAGCTGGCCACCACCATTTTCGCCAGGTCCTTGCGTTCGGCGTGGATGGCATCCAGCAGGACGGCGGCTCCCAGGGAGTTCGCCGAGACGTAGCGTTCGATCTCGTACATCGACTGTCCGACCCCAACGGCCGCCGCCTGATGGAAGACCGCCTCGACGCCCCGCAGCGCGTGACGCACTGCGTCACGATCGCGCACGTCCCCCACGACGAGCTCCGCCTCGGCGTGCAGGTATTCGGGACGGCCGCGCCCGGCGCCGTGAACTTGGGGCTCCAGGTTATCCAGCACTCGCACCTGGTGGCCGCGCTCCAGCAGCAGGTCCACGAGATGCGACCCCACGAATCCCGCACCGCCCGTTACCAGGATCTTCATCGACGCGTTTCGCGCTCCTTTGCAGAACCGAGTCAGCCCGGCCCACCATACAACCCCGCGCCGCCCGGGGCAACGTGGGTCAGCCCGCGCCACTTCGATGCACGCCCCCGCCACACGGTCCTATAGTGTGACGATGCGCGAACCGGACAGGGGCTTCGAGCGTCACCGGCGTTTTCAGCGACGCGGCGAGGCCGCGCGAGATCGCGATGTGGCACCCGCCGCTCTATATCTACTCGACGGCCCTCTGTGTGAGGCTCTTTGGCGACGGGCCCGTGCAACTGCGGCTGGTCGGGTTGCTGAGCGTGCTGGCCGCTGCGGGGATGCTCTTCTTGCTTGCCCGGGACACGGCCCCCGGCGCGGAGGAAGGCAAGCGGCGCGCCCACGCGGCGGTTGCGCTCTACCTGCTGTCGCCCTTGGCCGTCCAGATGGCGTTGCTGCTCGACATCGACAACTCCGTCCTGACGGCGGCGTTGCTTGCATTCTTGCTTTTCTTCCACAGGCACGCGGCGGAACCGTCGCCGGCCACCGCCTTCCGGACGGGTCTCGCCTTCGGGGCTTGCCTGCTCGCCAAGATGACGACGCCGCTGTTGCTCCCTGTCGCGGCAGCGGCCGGCTGGTGCAGGGAAGCCGGGCCCAGACGCGCAACCGCGTCAGTCTTGTTGGTCTTCGCGACGGGCGCCACGGCGTTCACGGCCCTCCTGGGCGGCTACTGCCTGCTGACCGGGATGCCGTTCGACATGCCCTGGAAGCACAACTTCCTGCGGCATCTGCCCGGGGCCGTGGCCCACACGACCAGTTACGGAGCGCTGTCGGGCCCTCTCTTCCGGGCCGCCTACCACGCCTGGATGGGAAAGAACGCCATCCTGTGGCTCTCGCCATTCCTGCTTTTGCTGGCGCTCCCGGAGACCCTGAGGATCGCTCGGGAGGGCTCCAGGTCCGAGACGACAGCAGCTTTCCTCGCGTGGGCCAGCCTGGGAGGTTACATCTACGTGCAGGTGATCGTGGCCGGGTTCCCGAAGTACATCGGCGTCACTCTGCCCCTGATGACGTGGCTGGCTGCGCCGGCCGCCGTCGGGGCGGCGCGGGCGGTTCGGGAATCCGCGCGCGCCCGGGCGCTGGGGGTCGCCAGCGCCGTCTCGCTCGCGCTGTTCGTACTGCTGTTCGGTGACCCCTTCCCGCAAGCGCTGCTCACCTACCGAGGCTCCGAGCGGATCGTCGTCACGAGCATCCTGCTCGGCTACGGGCTACCGCTGGCTGCGGGGACCGCGCTCTTCCTTTGGATCGGCCGGGGGGCTTCGATAGCACCCCGGCAATGCGTCGCGCTCTGGCTGCTGACGGCTTGGCTGGGCTCCAGCGCCAGCCTGCTGGCGCGTCAGTGCGCGAACAACTACGAGTCCCGCTACTTCTACGGTCAGACCGGCTTCGAAGAGGTGGTCGCGCGGCTGAAGCAGCTCGTGCGGCCAGGCGACACGCCCCTCTGCCTGCTGGACGTGGCTCACTATGCCGGCTGCGACTTCCTGCTGGCCACGGAAGGCAACTACGCCCGGCCGCAGTTGGCCGCCCAGCTGGCAGAGCCGCGAGTTTCAGCGGTGGTCTATCGAGTGCGAGAGCTCGAGGACCCGGCCCGCCACCCGACTCTTCGTCCCTTGTTCGAGCGTTACTTCGAGCCTCCCGAGAGCTATGGCTCCTTCGGCCTGATGCGACGCAAGGGCGTGCCCGCGAGGCCGGGTTCTTCTTGATCGGACGCCACTTCTGGGGTATACTCCAGCTTCGCCCTTGATGCGGGAGGAATAGGTTCTGGGAATGAAAAGGAAGAACTCGGGCAAGCGTGCCTCGGCCGAGCCCGCAAGCAGGGCGACGGGGGGCCAGGAGCGCTGCCACGAGTCAACCGGCACACCCGTGCGCAAGCCTGCGAGCGTCCCCAGGGGCCGGCTGCAAGCCGCGGGTGCCCCTTCCCGCGGGGCGCGTCCGATGACGGACTTTCCCGAGACCGCCGAAGACAGCGAGTTTTTCGTTCGTATGTTCAAGCATGAGTTCGACTCGGACCCGCGTCTGCGCAAACCGCAGCCCCTGGCCGACGTCGCCGTGGTGCTGACGCGAGATACCTGGCCGTCCGACGATCCGGAGCACGGGGCCACGATGGTGGCCAACCTGCTCTTGACGCTGGCCGAGAGCCCTCAACGGCCCAAGTTCCTGTTCCTGCTGAACACGGCCGTGAAGCTCGCCGTGAAGAGTTCGCGAACGCTCGAGAGCCTGCAGCGCCTCGAGGCTCTCGGCACCAAGATCCAGGTCGGAAAGGCCTCGCTCGACCACTTCTGCCTGGAAGGCGAGCTGCGCGTGGGCGAGATGATCTCGATGCTCGAGATGCTCAACACCTGTTTCGGCGTCGGCAAGGTCCTCACGTTCTAGTCCACCGTTGACGGCTTCTTCTCCGATTGTGTAGGGTGCCGCTTATGATCCGGCTAGCAGTCGTGGACGATTCGGCGATGGTCCGGGAATTCCTCTCAACCGTCTTCGCGGACGAAGCCGACATCGAGTTGATCGCCATCGGCACCAACGGGGCGGAAGCGATCGACATCGTCCACAAGCACAAGCTCGACGTGCTGGTGCTCGATCTGGAGATGCCCGGAATCGGCGGCATCGACGTGCTCAAGGCCATCATGAGGGATCGGCCGCTGAAGGTGCTGGTCTACACGACCCACGGCGAAAAATCGCTGGCAGCTTTTCAGGCCCTGCGGCTCGGGGCGCTGGAGTTCCTCAACAAGCCCGACAACCTTCTCGACGAACACAAGTTCGAGTCGGCCAAGACAAAGCTGCTGGAGCGCGTGCGCGCCGTGGCCAGCGCGACGCTTCAAGTGAGCGCGCTGGACCCCACAGTCGCCCCTCGAGTGCCTCGGCTCGGGGATTGCCCTTTCACGGCGATGGCTGTGGCGGCGACTTCCGGTGGGACGGCGCCGCTGCTCCCGATGATCCGGGCGCTGCCATCCTCGATGCCCATCCCGGTCCTCCTGTTTCCTCACCTCAACGCCGCGATGACGACGGGTTTCGCCGAATGGCTGAACTCCGAGGTGAGCGTGCGGGTTGCAGTGCTGGCCGACAAAACGCGAATCACGCCCGGCACCGTGTACGTGGCCACGACCGGCCGTGGCTACGAGATCCGGGACGGGCAGTGGACGGTGGTGGCAGAGAACGCGGCCGACCCCGGCGCCGGCGGGCTCGATGCTTCACTGTCCCACGTCGCGACGGTGTACGGCACGAAACTGTTGGCCGTGCTCCTGGGAGGCATCGGCGTCGACGGGCTGGAAGGTCTCGGCGCGGTGCGAAAAGCCGGCGGCCAGGTCCTGGTCCTCGATCCGGGTACCGCCTACACGCCCGACCTGCCGGCCGCGGCCGTGCGGCAGGGCCTCGCCTCCGAGGTCGTTCCCGTGGCCCGGCTGGGCCAGCGGGTGCTCGAGCTGTGCAACATCCGGCGTAGCTGAGGCCGAGCCGGTTCACTTCGGCGGGCCTCGCTGGCCAGTGAGCGTCAACTCACCGGAACCTCTTCGCCATTGGAATAGCACCGCTTGTTGCCGTTGCGATCGAAGACGTAGACGCCATCCTCGGTACCCTGCGACACGAAGCGCTCGCGGACCTGCCCCGACGTCTCATCGCGACAGGTTTCCGCGAGGAGGAAGGACTCCTGGTTGAGCCCGACGCAGAGGCCGGACGAGAACCTGTGGGCGAGGTAAGACAGGTTGTCTGGGTCGTCGGTCTGAATGCGATCCATGCAGTGAGGGAAGAGGGCCACCCGGGTCACCAGCCCCACGCCCTTGTCGAAGTACTCGAACTCCCTGTGGGGCTGCTCTTGACCGGCCGCACCGAAGTCGTCGTAGACAATGATCTTGTCCGCCAGGACCATGGACCCCGCGGACACGGAATAGAAGTTGGTCCCACGCCACAGGGCTTCGTGAAAAACGTCGGTGAGACGGAAGAACTGAAGCCGGTTCAAGAGAACCGCCACGTGGCCGCCAAACAGGAAGATGGAGTTGGCCGAGAGGATGCGCCGGCGAAGGGCGTCCCGAATCTGGATGAAGGTCCGGCACTCGTCCACCAGCGAGCGGCTCCTGAAGTAGCGATCGATCTCGCCACAGATGGCGATCATCTTTTCGTCGTTGGCGACGATGGAGCTCAGGGTGTCCTGGACCTCCTGGCAGCAGTAATGGAAGAGCAGCTCCCGCTCGGCGAGCTTCCGCAGGTCGGCTTGGTGGTGCGAGACGTCGTAGGCGAGGAGCTCCGCCAGTGTCACCCCGGGATACATGTTCTTCACGTACTGGATCTGTTCCCTGAGAATGCGCAGGAAGTCGTTGTTCTTGAGCCGGTAGAGCTCCTTGGTCTTGAGGATGATCCGCTGCTTGTCGTGGTACTGCCGGTAGATCTCGGGTTCGGAATTCTTGAAGGCGTCGAACTCGTGGTACACGGCCAGGTTCTGGATGTTCAAGTCGAAGCCCCGCTCGAAGCGGCTCGGGATGCCGATCTCGGTGAGGGCACGCTTGAGGTGGGCCTCGTCGAATTCGTCTCGCTGCCAGCCTGCCGTGATCAGCAGCACCTTGCGCCAGTCCCGGACCTCGGGGTCGACGTGGTGGCTTTCGAGGATGCGATCGGCCTGTCGATGCACGAAATCGACATCCAGGACGATGTTCCCGTTGAAGACGATCCAGCCCTTCACGGGCGTCCCTCGGTCTCGCCGGCCGTACTCCTCCAGATGGCCAATCGCCTTCGATCGGCCAGGCAAGGGCACAAGGAGTCATTCATGGGCTGTCCTCGTCAGTGGGTTGCGCCATCGGGGCATCCTTGTTCCCGATGACGCTGGCCTGGATGATAACGCATCGGCGCTTCCCGGACTGCAAAGGCTGACTACCGCTTCCGCTGCGCTGCCGCGATTGCGCAGATCGCATCGATGACCGCGATCGCCGCGACCTGGGAATAAGGCGGGGGCCTGCGCGTCGTACTCGGATCTCCTCCTGGCGGATTCTCCGCTCGCCGACTCCGCGCGCCCTGCCAAGGAAATCGTCGGCCGGTCTCCGGGGGGCTGAAAGCCTCGCGCCTGCCGCTCGTCTCCTCGCTCGGGCAGCTCCCAAGTGCATGTGGGAGGCGTCCCTGATTCTCACGGCCCGCCGGGCAGTGTGAGAGTGCTCGAGGCGTCGGCCGAGAGGAGATAGCCCCGTCCCGATTCGAGAGGGAAGGGCAGCACGCCGAGACCCGGGAAGTACGTAGCGAAGCGCTGGCTGCCATTGGCAGCCGGGACCGTCTGGCCCAGGAATCGAGGTCGGGCGACGCGCCCGAGGAGATCGGCCGCGCTGAAGCCGGAAGGCGCGCCGCGAGGCAGTCCGATGAGGTTGATCCCGGTCGAGACGTCGCGGATCCCAAGGAGTTCCAGACAGGTGAAGGGTTCGGGTCGAAGGGGAGAAGATGAAGTAGCCCTGGCTTCCCTCGAGCGCAAAGGCCCCCGAGCCCGAAGGGACCAGATAGGCTTCGAAACGGCCGCGAGCCGCGCGAATGACGAACGTCGAGCCTGTGACGGCCGCCAGGTCGGCCGCGGTGAGCGCGTCGCCGCCCGTGGTCGTGGGCCTGACTGCGAGCGACACCAGGTTCAGCCCGCTGCGCAGCGCGAGCACGGCCTCGGGGGAAACCGCGACGCTCAGATCGGCCGCGCGGTTGCCGGTGAGGATGTCCTGGTTGGAGAGCGCGAGTGCAGCGGGAGTCGCCGCCAGCGCCCGACCGTCCGCAGACGTGACGGCGACGGCAAGGCTGTCGCCCACGTTGGCGACGCCGGCGCCCGAGAAGACGGCGGAGTAGTGGCCCAACCCGCCCGTGGTAACGCCGGTTGCGCTCGAGCCGCCGCGAGCATTGGTGAACGTGACGCGGAAGCCGTCCGCGACGGGGCTGCCCGTGCCGATCGCCAGCAGCGAGCCGGAGATGGAGAGCGTATCGGCCGACGTCGGGGCGGAGCGGACGTTCAACGTCAAGCTCGTGCTGCCGGACAGGGTGGAGCCGTTGGACGCGTTGAAGGTGATGGTGTGCACGCCGACCGGCAAGCTCCGCGTGAAGTGCGTGCCCGCACCGATGGTGCCGGAGAGGTTGGAGCGCCACGTGAGCAGGGCCGGATCCAGTGCGACGTTCGCGTCGTCGATGGCAGTGCCCGCGAAAGGGATTGGATCGCCCGCAAAGACGATGGCGCCCGCTGCGGGAGACGTGATGGAGAGGGTGAGCTGGGCGGCCGTGAGGCCGGCGTTCTGGACGGGGACCGTCACCACGAGCCCCGTCTGTCCCGGAACGGCAAGCTCCGGTGTGACGGTCATGCGGCCCAGGGCGAGACCTGTGACGGTGCGCACGGTCCACAGACCCGGCGCATCCACCCCGGTCTTGGTGGGCGAAGCGCCGGTGACCTTGTCCTTCACCGTTACGGTCGCGTCGATCGTGGTGACGCCGAGGCGAGCGGAGGCGAGGACGGAAACGCTGTACCGGAGCGTAACTTGCCCCCCGGCTACGACGATGCCGGTCGTGCCCGGCAAGGCCGACGCGGCCGAGAGTGTCACGGAGTTGACGACCAGGCTTGCAGGCGACAGCACGCTCCAGCTCCCGGGCGTCTCGGCGGTCGAGTCGCTCGTGGCCCCGCCGCTGAGGGCGTCGGTGCCGGAAACTGTGGCCTGAATCGTCATGGCGCCGAGCTGCGTGGTCGGGTTGGAGTCGAGCGTGAATGCCAGGGTGGCCGTCGAACTGCCCGAGATGATCGAGACATTCGCGGGTGAAGGCGTGATGGTGAACCCGCCGGTCGTACTGACCCCGCCGGGTCCGGTGAGTTGCAGTGAAGAGCTGGAGAGGTTGACGGAGTGCTCACCGCCGTTGAGGATGCGCGCCTTCACGGAGATGCCCTTCTGCCCGCGAATGATCGTGGC
>JACQFU010000147.1 GCA_016199905.1 Candidatus Wallbacteria bacterium | reverse complement strand
TTCCGGACCATCATGGGCCGCATCCCCAGCCTCCAGGAGCTGGAGTTCAGCGACTCCGTCCAGCGGCTGCTCGACTTCTCCGACGGTCTGATCCTTGTGGCCGGGCCGAGCGACTCCGGGAAGACCACGACGGTTGCCAGCATGCTCGACCACGTCAACAACACGCGCGAGTGCCACATCGTCACCGTCGAAGACCCCGTCGAGTTCATCCACACGACCAAGAAGAGCCTGGTCAGTCAGCGAGAGTTGGGGCGCGACACCGCGTCTTACTCCTCGGCCATCAAGGTCATCCTCAAACAGGCGCCTGACGTCATCTTCATCGACGAAATGCCCGATCTGGAGACGATCGTGGGAGTGCTGAAGTTGGCGGAGACGGGTCATCTCGCAATCAGCACCGTTCCGGCGCGCACGACCGGGGCCGCAATCGACCGATTGATCAACCTGTTCCCGCCCTATCAGCAGCAGCAGATCCGCACGCAGCTGGCGATGACTCTTCGCGGAGTGGTCTCCCAGCAGCTGCTGCCGGGAGTTTCCGGCGCCCAGCGCGTCGCCGCCCGCGAAGTGCTGATCGCCGCCCCGCCTGTGGTGAGCCTGATCCAGGAGGGCAAGACCCACCTCATCCCCAATGTGATCGCGCAAGGGGCGGCGCTTGGCATGATCTCGATGGACGCGCACCTGCGCCAGCTCGCCGAGGCAGGCCGCATCGCCGCTCGAGTGGCCATGGCCCGCGCCACCGATACCGGCAAGATGATCGAAGCGCAGCGCACCGACTCGGATCTCGCCAACCTGGAGAAGGCCCTCTACGACCCCTCCGCCGACCGTCGCAAGGCCGCCGAGCTCGAGCTGAAAAAGCGCGCCGCCGACGGCAACAAGGGCGCCTCCGAGATTCTCGAGCAGTTCTCCCGCTTCTACCAGACCAACTTCGACGACAAGAAGATCGGGCTCCGGCGATAGGGCGCTCTCCAGTCGACGGCGGCCGGGCGCGCATGGTAGCCTTCGGGCTCCGATGCAGGCAACGCGAAAACCCGAGTGGTTCAAGGTGCCCCCGCCGTGGGGGCGAGAGTTCGCGCGCGTCGATCGCTTGATGAAGCGAGAGGCGCTCAACACCGTTTGCAAGAGCGCGCTCTGCCCCAACATCGGCGAGTGCTTCAACCGCGGCACCGCGACCTTCCTCTTGCTGGGCGACCGGTGCACCCGCAACTGCCCGTATTGCAACATCGATTTCGGCAAGCCGGCTGCGTTGCCCGATCCCGACGAACCCAGGCGCGTCGCCGAGGCGGTGCGCGCTCTGGACTTGCGCCACGCGGTGTTGACAGGCGTTGCTCGCGACGATCTGCCCGACGGCGGAAGCGCCCACTTCGCGCGCGCCGTACGCGCGGTGCGCGAGAGCAGCCCCGGCACCACTGTCGAGGTGCTGATTCCCGACTTCCGGGGCGTTCGCGCTTCGCTGGAGACCGTGCTGGCGGCCCGGCCAGAAGTGTTGAACCACAACGTCGAAACCGTGGCTCGCCTGTACCGTCCGATCCGCCCGTCCGGAGACTACGAACGCTCGATGACGCTGCTGGCGCGAGCGCGCGAAATTGCCCCGGACCTGGTTCGAAAGTCCGGAATGATGGTCGGTCTCGGCGAGACGACCGACGAAGTTCTCCGGACTCTGGAGGACCTTTCGAAGGCGGCGTGCCAGGTCGTGACGATCGGTCAGTACCTGCGGCCTCCCGGGGGGCCCGTGCCGGTGGATCGCTACTACCGGCCCGAGGAGTTCGACCAGCTGAAGCGGTCGGCGCTGGCGATGGGCTTCGAGCACGTCGAGGCCGGCCCGCTGGTCCGCAGTTCCTACCACGCCGCCGACCAGGTGATTCGCAAGGGCCCATCAGGCCCGGCGGCCTGACGGCGATCCCGTCGCCCGAGCGGCTTCCGGGCTTCGCCTCGGCTCCGCTCCCCCGGCATTCGTTCCGATAGTCTCCTCGTGGGACTCTCCCGGGACTCTGCCGTTCGTCTGCGGCCGACCGCTGCGATCGCAGCCGCGCTCCTCGCGATGGCGCTGACCGGAGCCTCGCGGGGAGGGGGAATTGTTTTCCCCCGGGCCTATGAGGAGATCGTGGCGATGTGGCGGCAGTCCGGCGGACAGAATTCCTCCAACGCATCCGTTCTGGAGACGGCCGAGTGGACGACGCTGGTCGTGCCCTTCAGTGCGTTCGGAACGTTGGCCGGTCCGAGCATGACCGACGACGCGCTCTCGGTCGCGCGCCGGGAGCTGGCCAAGGGGCGCTACGGCGCCACGCTCCCCTACTACCGGGCCGGCATCGGCTCCATCGTCGTCATCAATGACGTGCGGCTGGCCGAGCTGGAGCCTACGGCCCAGGGGCAGGCCCGGGAGCGAGAGCAGGCGGGCTACCTCGAGCACGTTCGCAAGGTGACCCTTGCAGCGGTGCTCGCCCACGAGACCACCCACGCGCTGCAGTTCATGCGTGGCGACATCTACCCGGGACCGGGAACCCTGCCCTACCCGGGCCACGATCAGAAGGACGAGCTGGAGGCCTATCTCAACATCAACGCCATCTACGAGAGTCAACTGGGCCTCTCGTTGCCTCAAAGCCGCTATGAAGCGATCATCCGCCAGGACTACTCGAACCTGCCGGAGCAGGCGCTTGGCTTTCCGGAGCGGACCCGTGCCTTCATCGCCCAGCGCCAGCTTGTCGATAAGAGTGAGGGAGCCGGGCGGCCGGCCGACTTCCGGGACGCGCTGGCCCGCATCCGCCTCCATCAGGAGAGACCATGATGAAGAGCACGACGAAGGTCCTACTGGTTGCAGTGGCGACCGTATTCCTGGGTGCTGCCGGCTACACGCTCCTGGCTGTGGGGACGGCCCCGCCTGCTCTGGAGGTCAAGCCGATACCGCTCTCCGTCGATCTGGGACCGGTGGCGCTGCTCCCGGAGCCCGCCTCCTCGCCCTACGAAGCGCTGATGGAGAAGGCCGTCCGCACCGCTCCCGCTCACGACGCCAAGGCCCGGGAGGAGATGCTCCTGAAGCTCCGCAACCTGCGCGCCCGCTGGCGGGCCGAGGACAAGGTCGCAGCCGTCGCAACGCCGGCAGCCCCCAACGCCCCCGGCAGGTTGTAGATCCGGGCGCCCCAGACGGGCTAGATCTCGTAGACCGTGTCGAATCCGCCGCGGTTCTTGATCTCGTTGGTGCGCATCCGGTACTCCAGCTGCACTACCCGATTGATCGCGCCGTACTTGTTCTTGCGCACGATCACCTCGAGCGGAACGATGTCTTCCTCCACCAGCAGCTCCGAGCGGCTCGACTGCGCCTTCTGGATCTCGGGGTTGTAGAGCGCGAGGATCGTGTTCGCCTCCTGCTCGATCACGCGGCTGTCCATCAGGTGCTGCACGCCCGGGCGTTCGGTCTGCTGGTCGGGGCCGGAACGCATCGCCTGCGCCAAAGTGAAGATGGGCGTTCGGAACTCTTGGCCGGCGATCCGAAGCTGGCGCAGGATGTACTGGATCTCCTGCTCGCGCGTCGCCATCGGCGTCGGCGTCCCCACGATCTGGATGTAGTCCAGCAGCACGGCGCCGATCCGCCCGTGCTTGTACCAGACGCTCTGACAGAAGGCGAGCACGTCTTCGCCCGTCATCCGCGGCTTGCATACCAGGTACAGGTAGGGACCAAATGACCTCAAACGCCCCAATGCCTCTTCCAGGTAGCTGTCCGTGCGCAGCCCCGAGCGCAAGTACTCCAGCACCTCGTAGAACGAGTGCCGCCCCGTCATCCTCGACAGCAGCTTGGCCGTCAGGAACTCTTCATTGAGCTCGAAGCTGAAGAAGATGAACGGGTCCTCGCGCCGGAACACCTTGTTGAGGTTCAGGAAGTTGTAGAGCAGGTTGATGGCGAAAGTCGTCTTCCCGTGCGACGGGCGGGCTGCCAGCACGACCACTTCACCGGGCAGGATCCGGATGTAGCGATAGATGTCGGGATAGCCCGTCTTGATGCCC